>NZ_JCAKMZ010000002.1:0-244174 GCF_059515865.1 Acinetobacter sp. CY73
GGCTTTGTTGCACAAACCTAGCATAGAAGGCTTATTGGGCAATATAATTTCAAAATGAATAAGCCTGTCCCTAAAATTTATCGTACAACCAATTGGTCCTCCTATATGAGCAGTATACTGCGAAGACTGATTAACCGAGGCAATATTTCCATTTGGTTTGATCCAAAGACTCAGTGGTATGCACAGTCACAAGGCAAACAAGGTCGAAATCAAATCTCTATTTCGACTCTCTTTACGTATGGTCACAGGTCTTGTTCAGTGCCTCATTAGACTTAATGGGGTAGATTGGACAGCCCCAGATTACACGACGATTTGTAGAAGACAAAAGCATATTGATATTGCGATTAGCTATCAAGAAAGTCGTGATGGACTTCCTTACGCAGTACACTGCTCATCATGGACTCTACTGGTTTGAAGTTTCTAGGTGAGGGCGAATGGAAGTGTAAGAAACACGGGCCTGAATATCGTCGCCAGTGGCGTAAACTTCATATTGCTATAGATGCTGAAACCCTTCAAATACGTGCTGTACAACTCACCACAAATAATGTCAGTGATTCACAAGTACTCGAAGATTTACTTGCTCAAATTCCACTGGATGAGCAGATTCATTCAGTCTATACAAGCTGGTGCTTATGACACAAAGCACTGCCGACAAGTCATTTTAGATCGAGATGCACATGCGACCATTCCACCAAGAAAGAATGCAAAGCCATGGAAAGATCAGCAACTAAGGTCTATAGAGCGGAATGAGTTATTGAAAACAGTCAAACGTTTAGGAAGATCCCTTTGGAAAAAGTGGTCTGGTTATCATCGTCGAAGTTGGGTGGAAACCAAAATGCATTGCATCAAATTATTGGGCGATACATTAATATCAAAGAGTTTCCCTAGTCAGGTGAACGAGATTCTTGCAGGCGTAGGAGTACTCAACAGATTTACAGAATTAGGTCGCCCTCATACTCAAGTTGTCACTTAAATTTGGCTCACTTAGGTTAGCTCTGCCTTGCAAGCCTTTGTGCAACAAAGCCGTTGTTGGTACAAAATCAGTACTTCTCTGGATTGGTGGTCAAAATTTAGCTGATTTGAACGTATACCGAGAAAGTTGTCGGTATACTACCGTAATCCACCGTATTGTATCGGACGTAAAAAAGGCTTAATCCTTTTAGAATCAAGCCTTTTGCACTACGGTAAACTACTATAAAAATCGAATTTGGCGGTGAAAGAGGGATTCGAACCCTCGAAACGCTATAAACGTTTACACACTTTCCAGGCGTGCTCCTTCAGCCACTCGGACACTTCACCAAGGCGAGCGATAATAACCAATATTTTAGCTTGTGCCAAGCTGAAACAATTGATTTGCAGAAAAAGTTTAATCGCAGTGTTATGATGGCGAAAAAATCCTGTCTAAAATTTGAAGACAACACTATGCAAAGTACTGCAAAAAAAGCGGCCTTACCTGCCATCACACTGGCAGCACTCGGCGTGGTATTCGGTGATATTGGAACCAGTCCACTCTATGCACTCAGACAATGTTTTCTCACAGCACATATTGCGATTACCGATGCGACTGTATTGGGCATCTTGTCACTCATATTTTGGTGCATGATGCTGACCATCAGCTTTAAGTACGTCAGTGTGATTATGCATGCGGATAACAATGGTGAAGGTGGGATCATGTCATTATTGGCATTGAACCTGCGTTCGACCCGCATCGCAGATCAAAAGAAAATTTACCTGATTGCTTTAGGTTTTATTGGTGCGTCACTATTTTTTGGTGACGGGATTATTACACCAGCCATTTCAGTACTTTCTGCAATTGAGGGTTTGAGCATTGCAACGCCAATGTTCAATCAATGGTTAACCCCTTTAGCAATTGGTATTTTAGCAGGGCTATTTTTGGTACAACGCCATGGTACAGGAACGATGGGTAAGCTCTTTGGTCCATTAACTTTGGCATGGTTTCTGTCCATCGGTGTGTTGGGACTTTGGAGCGTGATGCAAACTCCATTTGTATTGGCAATGGTGAGTCCACATTGGGCAATTAACTTTGTCGTACAACAGCCCTATGTTGCATTTTTAACAATGGGTGCTGTGATTCTCACCATTACAGGTGGTGAAGCTTTGTATGCAGATATGGGACATTTTGGACGACTGCCGATTAAATTGGCATGGTTTATTATTGTACTGCCGTGTTTATTGCTGAATTATGCAGGACAGGGGGCATTATTACTGCGTGATCCAGCGGCATTGGAAAACCCCTTTTATTTACTGATACCAGATTGGGCTTTATACCCAATGATTGGTTTGGCCACTGCTGCAGCGGTAATTGCCTCTCAGGCAGTCATTACAGGCGTTTTTTCAATGGTCAATCAAGCCATTCAATTGCGCTATTTACCACGTTTAACGGTTCAACACACCTCGCAGGTTGAGCGTGGGCAGATTTACGTCCCTTTCATTAATTGGGTATTGTTTATTTCCGTTGTGATTCTGATTCTATTGTTTGAAAACAGTGCCAACTTAGCCAGTGCTTATGGGGTCGCAGTGACCATGACCATGCTGTGTGGGACAGTTTTGATCAGTATCTTGGCTTATGGTGTTTGGCGTTGGCCGATGTGGAAAGTCGCATTATTTGCAATTCCATTGTTATTGATCGATTTGATTTTTGTCGCTTCAACCTCGTTAAAAATCATGGATGGTGGATGGGTGCCGATTTTGATTGGCGCTGTGGTATATACCATTTTGATGACATGGAAAGATGGACGCCAAATTGTGTTGAATCGTCTTGAGTCTGATGCATTGCCGATGGATTTATTCATTAAAAGCGTGAGTATGAGTAATGAAACACCCATCGTTCCAGGGGATGCTATTTTCTTAACAGGAACGCCGAATATTGTGCCACATGCGATGTTGCACAATATTAAGCACAATAAAGTTTTGCATGAACGCAATATTATGGTCACGGTAGTGACACGAGATGTTCCTTTTGTATCGGATCAAGAACGGATCAATGTTGAAAAAATGGATGATCGATTCTTTAGAATCTTTGTCTATTATGGCTTTAAAGATCAGCCGAATATTCCGCAAGCGCTACAGCAAGCTTATGAAGATGCAGGTGTCGAATTTAACATGATGCGGATCAGTTTCTTTATTTCGCGGGATCGCCTGATTCATACGGTGGGTGATGGTATGGCGCCGTGGCGGGAAAAATTATTCATTTCGATGCAACGAAATACCAGTCCTGTCAGTGATTTTTACCATATTCCACCGAACCGTGTGGTTGAGATGGGAAGTCAAATTGAGATTTAACCGAGGGGCTTGATTTTAGTCGTGCAGATTTTGATTTAACAGCGCTCAAAAAAGCCAAGGTTTAGAACCTTGGCTTTTTGTTTATTTTTCTATGTATAAAAGTCTAAATGTATTAAACCTGACTCAATACAATCAAAACTGGCACACTATATCTATGTTTAGTTGGTTGGCTCAGCAGGTTGAGGTGCTTCAGCATTTGCATCAGGCTGCGCGACAGCAGGCTCTACAGGCGCGATTTGTCCCTGAGCTTCAGTTGATGCACTCGGTACTTGAGTTGATATTTGATGAGGAGCAGGCTGCGCTACGTTGGCGTTTGGTTGCCCTTCAGCTAACTTAATTTGACCGCTTGATAACAGCTCATTTAAGGAACCCGGTTGACCATTTACAGTCGTGGTCACTTTAGCTTTTGATAAACTTTCAAGTGTTTCACCTGCCTGTACAGGTGGTTCAGCAAATGCTGAGAAACTAGCAGCAGATAAACCCGCTAAAAGACTGAAAGATAAAATTTGAGTACGCATAAGAAAAGACTCCTAAGATGAGAATTCAGATTTTGAAAT
This sequence comes from Acinetobacter sp. CY73, assembly GCF_059515865.1. Lineage (NCBI taxonomy): Bacteria > Pseudomonadati > Pseudomonadota > Gammaproteobacteria > Moraxellales > Moraxellaceae > Acinetobacter > Acinetobacter sp. CY73. Next base: position 3,861 of record NZ_JCAKMZ010000002.1, read on the forward strand.
TACCCATTCGATTTGTTAAATAATAAGTAATTTATTAAGTTAAGTTAAAACTCTGAATATCGATGCAAAAATCACAACTTACCTTGTCATAATGGTTTGTATCTAATCAATAAAAAATACTTAAACCCATCTATTTACCCCAACAAACACATTACAAACACAACAATTGGTTACGTGTGGTGCTGTTAATTTATACAAAAATTGCAGAAGCTTTATTCACTTGAAAATTCACTTGATATACTTGGTGTTGATTGCTTGTTAAGCTGTTTAAAATTGATCATTGACCAAATGTATCGTGCATACATGACTTGTTCATGCATCGAATAAATCATCAACTAAACGTGTTTCTATTGGGTAAAGTCGATTGAGTAATTTCGTGATAAAAGCTGTGTTAGGACTGGTTGCCGCAAGTAGTTTTGCGATTGCATTTGGTCAAGAAAAAATTTCACAATTCATTCCGTTTAGTGGAAGTACCAATAATGCGGCTTGTTTAAATCAATTTTATCGTGAAACGCCACCTTATTTAGTCAAAGAGAGCCTGACAAAAAATAGCTATCCGCTGTGCTATAACGGTTTTAACGTCATGTATTCTGGCGTGTCTAAAACGCCTCTATGGGTGGCAGAAAGCCTCAGCGTCAAAAGATTAAGTAGCAAAATTAAGCGAGAAGATAATTTTCACGAAGAAAGTCGCGTCAGTGCAAAACATCGTGCAACGTTATCAGACTACCGTGGTTCGGGCTATGACCGTGGTCATATGGCGCCGAATGCTGATATGTCGAATAAAGAAGCGCAGTTTCATAGCTTCTCACTGGCCAACATGGTGCCTCAGTCACCTAAAAATAATCAGCAAGTGTGGCGTGAACTGGAAGAAGCGACTCGTGCGATGGTCACTAAACATAAAAATGACGTATACGTGGTCACAGGCCCTGTATTTAGTGGTAAAAAACTCAAGACCATTGGGGATGGTGTGATCGTCCCCACTGCGGTCTATAAAGCGATTTATATTCCGAAAACGGATGTGATCGGCGTTTATTATGCACCCAATGACAACTCTTTAAAGGTGAAGATCATCAGTGTATGTCAATTGGAAGAAGAAACAGGGATCAATCTTTTTCCACAATTAACCGCAGAGCAGAAGCGCAACACCTATCAGTTGCCTTTAAAAGCGACTCAAGTCAAAGCCAATCAAAAAATCGAATATTTGCAGTGGGATGCAGAAAGTCAGTGCGCTGAAGACGTATCGAATGACAATTTAAAAGCATTACAAAAGAAATTTGAACCACCCAAGTCCACGAGCTTAAATGAAACTACATCAACAACAAATAGTTCAAATTCATCAAACCAAAATGAAGCACCAAAAATTGATGAAGACACACAAGATGCAATTGTGAAGCGATTGATCGAAATCGTGATGCAATTTCTTTTACAATTTTTTAAATAAAACACGCCATATTCTGCCTGAATCCATTATATTTTTAGGCAGAATATTGATGAACAATGAGAACAATAGCGTATGTTTAAACCTTTTGAAAATGGTACAGAATCACATTCGATTCACGACTTAACTTTAGAAAATGATTTAGATCGCGTCAATGTCTATGGCAATTTACAGATCGGAAAAGATCAAGCAGGTCTTGAAGCAGCCAAAGTATTACAACGCTATTTAAATGAGATTGTCACGTATTTGGAAAAGCAGACTGATTTACCTGCTCAAATCGAGAATACAGGTGACAACGAAATAGAAAATCCATTTCTTTAATATGTATTGATTCGAATTTAAAAATTAAAAAGCCTGCATTGCAGGCTTTTTAATTTTTGATTCTAAATTTTAACTTCTAGCGCTTAAATCTAATACTTAATTCTAGTATTTAGACTTAGCTTAGTAGATTCTATTGATCTTGATTACCAGCAAAGCCTTTATAGATCAGTGCACCAATCACCGCCCCGATTATTGGAGCAACCCAGAATACCCATAATTGACTTAAAGCAGCAGTTTCAGCAAAGAAAGCCACACCTGTACTACGTGCAGGGTTCACCGAAGTATTGGTCACTGGAATACTGATCAAGTGAATAAGCGTCAATGCAAGACCAATTGCGATTGGCGCAAAGCCTGCAGGTGCACGTTTGTCTGTTGAACCCATAATGATAATTAAGAAGAAAGCGGTTAGTACGATTTCAATTAAAATCACTGAAGTCAGTGCATATTGACCTGGAGAAAGTTCACCAAACCCGTTGGTTGCAAAACCACCCGTACCGACAAAGCCAGCTTGACCTTGAACGATGAGGTAAAGAACGAATGCTGCTGCTGTCGCCCCCACCACTTGAGAGATAATGTAGGGAACGAGATCTTTAGCATCAAAACGACCACCGACCCATAAGCCGATACTGACCGCGGGGTTAAAGTGACCACCTGAAATATGTCCGAGTGCATAAGCTGCTGTGAGTACCGTTAAGCCGAATGCTAGTGATACGCCAGCAAATCCGATGCCGAGTTCAGGGAATGCTGCTGCAAGCACTGCACTACCACAACCACCGAAGACCAGCCAAAACGTACCTAGAAATTCTGCAAAATATTTATTCATGTTATAGAACCTATATGGTTATTAATTTTAAAAATGATTTTTTTATTCATTTTAGTGATCTGGATTTTAATCTACTTTTAACCAAAAAGAAAAAAATAGGATAAATCACCCTAATTCTTGTTTAAACGGTTCATTCGCCATTATTGTAGCGGTAGTCCTATCCATTGTTTAAAGGCATGTTGAAATGCATATGATCATTGTATGCATTCGAATTAGTGATGCAAACAGGTGTGTCACCAAGCCATGGTTTCACTACATACTGGGACAAGTGTGATTTCATCTTCGGATTTACAAGAGCAGAATCTACTTGGCATTTGACTATCTATCAGTGATGAAGTCTACATGGGTAAATCGCTCAGTTCATTCTATTTTTCCTGCAAAATGGGGCGACGGAATCAATTACATTTCTGATTGGGCACGATCGAAAGTGCATAGAACACCCGACTTAACACATTATGAGTCAATTTTCTGGCGCGAATAGTCTATAAATCATTCAGGAATTGTCAGTATTTTTGAAATCTTTGGTGTTATAGTCAATGGGGGGGAGTAAATGAGCAGCTTAGTCAATGAGCAGCTTAGTCAATGAGCAGTTTAGTAATGTTGGATGAAAAGCCGAAGGTTTATTTTTAACTCACTGAATCATCTTGGTTTTTGGAGCTCTCGGGCTCTTTTTTTTGTGCAGAATATTCTATTATTTATCTCGATGATGTATAGCTTAGCGCATGATCATTACACTATTCAGTTAAACGAAAATCTAAGCACTGTACGTGAAAGAGATTAAAGTAGCAGGCTAGTTATACTGTTTCATTCACGTACATAGATGGGCAAACTCATTCAGTACACTCATACTTAATTGTAGCGTACTCAAGTATACTTTCATCTCCTTTATTTAGACCTTCATATTCTGTGACATTATCACTGCCATTCATAAATTGTATTGTTGAATTAATTCGCTCTTGCATATAAATCTTATAAGCTTCTTTAGCAGGAGCTAAACAATCACTTACTTCAATGGCATCTATTTCTTTACTTGTTTTTTGTAAATCTAATATCACAGGAAGTAGCCCAATACGAGGGGTAGAATAAACAACCTCCAATTTACTATCCCACATTTTTACAAATGTGATTAAGGCATCTGCTCCATTTTTATTAGCCTTTTTAATTTCTTCAGGTGTAAATGTAGCTAATTTTAATGGTGGTAAATTAAACGTAAATTGTTCTTTATTATTTTTTAAAGGGAGTTCAAGAGTCATACTATTTGCTTTTTCTAAAGATTTTACCAATGCTCTAGCAACTTCTTTATCCTGAATAAAAGCAGTATTTTTTGAAGATGAAGATAATTTCAGTGTTTGTGGTTCGTTATTATCCACTTTAATTACTGCGTAACAATTTGTATTGCAAGAATACTCATTATTATTAAGGGATAGTTTTACATTTGGTGCTTCTTGAGGTTTTTGCTCTAGTAAAATCTCTATGTCATTATTATTTGATGGAATAGATGCTAAATAAATTTTATTACTTCTAACCTCATCAATTTTCTCAGAATAAGACCATACATTTTCTTTATTACAACCAAATAGACCTATTGTTGAGATTAGAACGCAAGAAAGTAATTTAATATTGGATGGCATTATTTCTTATTCAAAGTTGTTATCGCATAAGTTAATGATATTACTTTATATAAATAAAAACACGTATTATCAAATAACTATGCGTTTTTGATCGGTTTAGACAGTTGAGTGAGGTAGTATCGTCCAGCCCAATCGGTAATATCTTTGGAATAACTAAAACAGAGAGGATCACCTTTTTTAACTTGAGCCAATAAAGGGTAGTAGTGCTGTGTTAAAGCATCCCCGTTGAATTCGATGATTTGGTTCTGATCTGTTTTGAATTGGTAGATGACATTGTCTGTTGGTATCAGTTGATCTAAGGGCAGACGTTGCTGGTAAGTGCCACATTCTTTCATTTGTTGATGTGATTGAAAGGCTGTTAAATTCTTATTGAGTTTGTAATGGTCGATGCCATAGCAATAGATCATCCCCAATAGAATCGTGGATAAGAACATTAAGGCGATCGAAAACTTCAGATCAAATTTGTAGTATCGACACATGATGGCAATAGCGCTAAGGCTCAATACAGCAACAATGAAGAAACTGGTTTCTAGAGTCATTATGATTATAATATCTGATAAAATGAAAGTTTAATGGTCAAAAAAAAGAGTGTGTTACTACACTCTTTTAATCATTCAAAATCGAACTGTCAATCAGATCTTGTCGTATTCAAGTTCAAAGCCTGAAGATAAAGACATTGATTTAGGCTTAGAGACGCATTTCAATCCCTTGATTTGCAAGATAAGCTTTTGCTTCAGGAATGGTGTGCTGACCAAAGTGGAAAATCGAAGCAGCCAATACCGCATCTGCGCCACCGTGAATAATACCGTCGGCTAAATGTTGTAAGTTACCGACTCCGCCAGAGGCAATCGTTGGAATGGTGACACGATCATTGATTTGACGCATGAGGGCTAAGTCATAACCTGCTTTGGTGCCGTCAGCATCCATAGAGGTAATCAGAAGTTCACCTGCACCGAAATCTGCCATTTTCACAGCCCATTCAATTGCATCAATACCTGTTTCTTTACGACCGCCATGGGTAAAGATTTCCCATTTATTGTCACCTGTTTTTTTAGCGTCAATGGCCACCACGATACATTGAGCACCAAAGCGTTGAGAGGCTTCTTGAACAAATTCAGGATTATAGATGGCAGCAGAGTTAATGCTGACTTTATCTGCACCAGCATTGAGTAGTAAACGAATATCTTCAACTTTACGGACACCACCACCGACGGTCAGTGGAACGAATACACTTTCCGCCATACGTTCAACGGTACGGTATGTGGTATCACGACCATTTGAGGTTGCTGTGATATCTAAAAAGGTAATTTCATCTGCGCCTTGTTCGTTATAGCGACGCGCAACCTCAACGGGATCACCAGCATCACGGATATCTAAAAACTGAACACCTTTCACTACTCGACCGTTATCTACGTCAAGACAAGGAATAATTCGTTTAGCAAGCATAATTTTTTCCAAAAATAACAGCCGATTATGAAACTTCCAGCTAGAGGTGCTACACCTTCTCAGTGGGAGAGGTTATTCTATCAAAATTATGTAAGTTTTTTTGCAGGTTTTGTATGTCGGTCTATACCACTTTGACTTTAAAGGAAGTTCAGGATTTTTCAGCGCCTTATGGATTAGAGGTGATTGACCTGATTCCGATTCAAGGAGGTATCCAAAATACAAACTATTTTTTGGTCTGTGACAATGCTCAGCAATATGTTTTAACGATTTTTGAAGAAATGGATCAGCAGGGGGCAGGCGAATTAATCCCTGTACTCGAACATTTAGGTAAAGTGGGTTTAGCGGTTCCAGTACCTCTCAGTCATAGCGGCCGTTCGATCCAAATCTTAAAAGATAAACCTGCACAAATCGCACCGCGTATGTTGGGTCAACATCCCATGCCATCGACCATTGGACAAGTCGCTGAAATTGGTCGTGCTCAGGCGCAAATCCATGTGGCGTTAAAAGATTTCCCATTGGAGCGTGCTGAATATCGTAATCATGCGTATTGGCGTAGTGTTGCTCGAGAGATCAAGCCGACGTTGAGCCCAGCAGATACAGTGCTTCTGAATAATGTATTGGGTTTATACGATGTGTTAACAGCGATGTATCCGAACCGCCCAACTGGTTTTATTCATTCGGATTTGTTCCGCGATAATACTTTATTTGAAGATGATCAATTGACCGGTATTTTAGATTTTTATGAGTTGAATAAAGACGAATGGTTATTTGATATTGCCATTAGCATCAATGACTTCTGTACCAATTATCCTAATGTCGATTTAAATGAAGCCAAGGCTCAAGCTTTCCTTGAAGCCTATGAAACAGTTCGTCCGCTGACTTCAGATGAAAAGTCTTGTTTAGAGCTGTATTTGGCGATGGCGGCAGGACGTTTTTGGATGATGCGTTTACAAGTGGCTCAAAAAAATGCAGCACTTGGGCGTACAGGTGAGGATATTTTGCAGAAAAATCCTTTAGAAATGCGTGATATGCTGGTTGAACGCTTAAAATTTGTTACTGCTTAATGGTTTAAACTGCTTTAAAATAGGAATAGAAAACACAATGCGCGATCAAGGTCGGTTAGTAGAATGGTTTGATGATAAAGGCTATGGTTTTATTCAACCGAATGATTTATCCAAAGATCGCGTGTTTTTACATATCAAAGATTTTGCCCGTCAAGGTCCACGTCCGATTACAGGATGTGCCTTGGAGTATGTGGTGCAATTGGATGGTCAAGGGCGTTATAAAGCCAAACAAGTAACGTATTTGAAAGCATCGCAAACGCAAAAGAAAAGTCATCAACAATCAAAGCCTCAAAAAAATAAATCAGCAAATAATCTACAACCGATGCAAATCGCCTGCATCACTTACATCGTAATCATTGCCTTAATGACCATATCAGGTGCGTTGAACAGTATGGTGTTGCTCTTCATCAGTATCATTAATGCACTTACCTACTGGATGTATGCGCAAGATAAGGAGGCTGCACAGTCGGGGAATCGCCGTGTGCCTGAAAATACATTGCATATTTTGGCATTTTTAGGTGGCTGGCCAACGGCATGGTTGGCACAACAGCGGTTACGCCACAAAACACAAAAACAACCGTTTCGTAAAATCTATTTCTGTACCATAGCCTTTAACATACTGTTGATTGGATGGTTGATTTCACCATTCAATACTTTGAATTTCTAATCAATCGATCTACCTCCTATCTACAAATTTTAAGATCGTTGATATTTAGAATGAGTTAAATTTTGGGAAACAGCATACGTTCAAAACGAACTCAGAATGCACATAAAATAATCAGGATAAATGATGAATTATTCAGTTGATCAAGATTCAAATCGAACGTTAACTATTGCTTTATATATTCTTTATATTGTTGCGATTTTCTCAGCAGGTATTTTGGCGATTGTGGCTTTGGTGATTAACTATATTAAAAGAGGTTCAGTCCAAGGCTCAATTTTTGAAAGTCACTTTACTTGGCAAATTCGAACATTTTGGTGGTATCTCATTTGGAACATTATTGCATTTGTTCCGTTTATTTTCTTATTCTTTACCAGTGATAACCCCAATGCATTCGCTGGTGTGGCTTTAGGTGCAACGACATTCTGTATTGCGGTGATTGGTTTATCTTGGCTTTGGATTGTCTATCGTGCAATACGAGGCATTATTAAGGTCAACGATAATAAGCCGATGTATCGTTAAAATGTATCTATAAAATAAAACTGAGTTTATAGAATAATTAAGATCAGGACATAAAAATGATTATTGAGCATGTTCATTTAAAGATTAAAGTGGGTCAAAGTGCTGATTTTGAGCTTGCTTTTCAGCAGGCAAAACAAATTATTGCGCCTATGCACGGATTGAATGCTGTTCAATTGATTAAACATATTCACGATAAACATCGCTATATTTTGATGATCTTTTGGGATCGTTTAGAGGATCATACAGAAGGTTTTAGACAGTCAGAAGCTTATCAGCAATGGAAAGCATTATTGCATCCTTTTTATGATCCGCATCCTGAGATTGAGTATTATCAACCGTGCATGATGTTGAAGAAAAAAGAGCGCCCAGACTAAATCAGGGTTTCTTTAAAAACTTGGGGCGCCACTCACTTAAGATCACACTGAGCACAATCAAAAATCCTCCGACTAAGGCTAAAGCGGGTAATCGCTCACCTGCCAAACGTCCAAACAGTGCTGCCCAAATGGGTTCACCTGCATAAATGATCGCAGCTTGTGAAGGATCAACAACGCGTTGAGCCCAATTCATTGCCAATTGAATACAGGCACTGGCGATACCCAAAGCAACTAAAATTCCAATCAATTGCCCATTAAATTGAGGCATTGTTGTCTCGCCGAGTAGGGGAGCCATAATAAAACAAATGAGTGACGCGAAGATCAGTTGCAGTGCCGTAACTCGACGGATATTCACTCGACCTGCAAAATGACTGATGAGGATGATTTCAAAAGCAATCGCTATCGAACCTAACAGTGTGAGTACTTGTCCATAGTTGAGTTGGATTGCACCAAAGCCACTGCCAGTGAGAAAGACCAATCCAACAAAGGCCAACCCAGCACCTAACCACGTCATGATATGTGGTTTATTTTTAAAAATGAGCCACATGATGATTGGAACAAGTGGAACATACAGTGCTGTCAAAAATGCAGACTCGCTACTGGTAATGGTTTTCAATCCAACGGTTTGAGTTCCATAACCAATCGCAATCACCAGTCCAATGAAAAAGCCCGCTATCCAATCTAAACGCGTAAAATCATGTAGAGAGCGATAAGAAATCAGGCTCACGGCGATTGCAGCGGCGGCAAAGCGTAAAGCCACAAATAAAACGGGACTGCTAAAATTCAAGCCATATTGAACAGTGATAAATGATCCACCCCAAATCATAGTGATGAAAATCAAGACCAGTTGTGGAGCTTTAGATTGAATCCAAGGAGAGATAGAAGAGTGCATGAACGTTGTGTTGTAAAAGTTAGAATGAGATAAGTCAAAGATAATAAAAACAAAAAAGAGGTCTTTTGACCTCTTTTGAGCACTAGCTAGAGACTATTAAAGTATAGCCCTTAGAAAGAACGATCATCCCACAAAGCTTGAGCTTCACGAAGATTTAAAGTGCCTTCATAGATCGCACGACCTGTAATCGCACCTAAAATACCTGGCTGACCTTTTAAGTTACGTACGTCATCAAGATTGGTCACACCGCCAGAAGCAATCACAGGTAGACCTGAATAAGTTGCTAAATTCACAGTTTGCTCGATGTTGACACCTTGCATCATACCATCACGCGCAATGTCAGTATAAACGATGCTAGAAACACCAGCATCGGCAAAACGCTTCGCTAGGTCAGTTGCTTTAACGTCAGTGACATTTGCCCAACCGTCAGTCGCGACCATACCATTCATGGCATCAATACCCACAATGATATGACCTGCAAATTTCTTACAGGCTTCTTCAACAAAGGCAGGGTCTTGAACAGCTTTAGTGCCAATGATGACAAAAGTCACACCCGCTTCTAAGTAATGCTCAATGGTTTCTAGCGAGCGAATACCGCCACCGATTTGAATCGGTAAATCTGGTTGTGCTTTAGCAATCGCTTCAACCACAGGCTTATGAATTGGCGTACCTGCGAAAGCACCATTTAAATCAACTAAATGTAAACGACGCGCGCCTTCATTGACCCAATGTTGTGCGGTTGCTACTGGGTTATCAGAAAAAACGGTATCGTCTTCCATGCGACCTTGTTTGAGACGGACACATTTACCATCTTTCAGGTCAATTGCAGGGATGATCAGCATGCTTTCGCTCCTGGCCTTAATTTCATTGAATTTGTTGTGTGTCATCTTAACAAAGTATTGTTAAAACGCTAAGCGTCGAATTCATGCTTTATTTTATCGGGTCGTATTCTTAGTTTTAATGAAGTGTTGGGAATATGCTTAGGCAGATGTCCTAATCTTAATAATTCTTCAAACACTAAAACCGGTGCATAAGCGTCGGCAGCAGCATAATCAATTTGGTCAGGACTTAAAACTTTCTTAGCCCAATTGGATGTACTGACTTTTTTACTTTTTTGAAAATGCACCTTAAAAAGCAGTGCCATGGCATTTTTGAGTCCGACTGGATTACTCAAGCCAAAAGCACTAAAGCATTTTGAAAGTTCAATGACACTATTGAGTTCAATCCCTTTTTTTCTAAAAAGATGAGCATCATTTTTCAATCCAAAACCAACTTTGATTTGATCACGACTCTCTAATATAGGCTTAAGAAATGAAAGTATTTCATCATTGACATGAAATAAATAAGCCTGTTCAGCGCTTGCAAGTTGGATAAGATGAGGGCCAGTCGAAGCTTCACCTTTGACAAAGGTGGGTTTCGACTCGCTATCAAATCCTAAAATGGCACAGGCGCTCAATTCATTTTTGATCTCTAAACATTGATCAAATGAATGGATGACCGTTATTTGATCTGCATCAAGATTTTTGAAACGTGGTAAACATTTAATTTGTTCAGACGTTGGAAGGACACCTTCTTTTGAATCCACATGATTTTGATGCATGGTCGATATTAAATTGATAGAGAATATTATTTATAGCAATATTTCATCCTATAATGGAAGGCATCATGCAGCTAATGTGCAGAGTTGAGGAAAATAATATGAATAGTCCCGATGATGATTTATTTAGTGAAGGTGCTAAACGGATTAAGCAGTTGATCAAAGAAAAAAATATTAAGCCAACCGATATTGTTAATGCGCTAGGGGTGTCTAAAGAGGCAGTGTCAAAGTGGGTGCAAGATTCAGCGACTCCGAATGCGCAGAATTTAATTGAGCTTGCAAAGCTACTCAGTGTGACTGAGCGTTGGATTGCAGAGACAAAAGATACTAAAAAATCAGAATCATTTGATCAATCGAAGCAAGGAATTTCGCTTAAAGAGGCTTCAGCAGATCAACTGATTCACGAGCTGAAATCACGTTATGCGGAATTAAATCTCAAAGCTGAAATTAAAGTAAGTGTGGAACCTATTGAAGGGGGATTTGTCTCTAAAGAGGGATTCGAAGATTAAAACAGCCCACAAAAGTGAGCTGATATGCATCTAGGTTTTTACTCTTGTTGGTGTTGTTGAATCTGTTGATATTGTTGCATTTGGGCACGTTCTACATAGTTTTGATAGCTTGGAATAAAAATTGCTGCAAGTAAACCTAAAGGGAATATTGCAATGTAGAGCCAAGCAAGAATCTTTTCCCAAGTTGCTGTTGAACGAGGTGCTCCATAATTGTTACGACCTGCATCACCTTTGGCAAAGATTAGATAAAGTATAAGAATAAGATTAGCAACTGGGACGAGTACTAATAGCGATAGCCAGCCTGAATGATTGCGATCATGTAAACGGCGGATTGCAAATACAAAAGTAACGTAGAAAGCCCCAATATAAATAATGATAACTGGAATGAACGCTACTAGAGAGATATTTTCAGGCTGTAGAGATGTTCCAAAAATCATGGCTGTGATGCCAAGAAGCATTAAAATAATAATCGAGCTGAGCATGGTCCATCCTAAATAAGATAAACGACCAAAACGTCCTGATGCACTCAGGGGATTATCATTGGAATTATTGTGATTCATTTTTATCTTCCCAGTTGTAGAAGTGTTTTAAGAAAAGTGAATGGTTAAATTTATAATCAAGCTAAGGCTTTACCGATGCCTATCTCAGTAATAAAGGTAAAACTGTAAAGCTGAAGTTAATAATAACAAACGAAGCCAGAATAAGATAAATGGAAGCTAAAATGGATTCCCAAAGTTTAGTCTCTCGTTTATGTCCATATTGATTAGGGTGTAAACTGCCTGGAGCAAGTATCAAATAAAGTCCTACGGCGATATTGATAAGAGGAATGAGGATTAATATAGACCACCAACCCGAATGATCGCGATCATGGAAGCGTTTGATACTAAAAAGTAGAAAAGGAATGATCCAAATAAGATTCAAAAACGTCCCTAGTGAAAAGAAATCAGTGAGATAAGCATCACTGTCCAGATCTTCAAGTGTCATTGGCGTTAAAGTGGCTATTAATATGACGATTGCGATATAAATAAGACCAAATAAGATTGACGAAGCCAAATAGTTAAAGCGACCAAATCGACCTTCTAGACTCCAAATAGAGGGTTGAGGGGTTGAGTGTTGTTCTAAAACTATCACATCTGAAAATGGTGGTGGGGTTTGTGATGGATTATCAATTTTATGATCTTTCATTTAGGTGCCTATTTATTGTATGGAAATAAAATTTATATTTAGAAAGCAAAATTTTTTATTAGTATGAAAAATTAAATAACACGAAATAATTTCTAGAGAACTTCACAGGTCAATACATAAAAGTGACCTGTGAAGCTCAATAGCTAAGAGATTAAATCTTCCATTCCACAAAGTTTTTTAACAGTTGTAAGCCCGCTGTATGACTTTTCTCAGGGTGGAACTGCGTTGCGAACAAGTTTTCTTTGTGAATCGCTGTACAGAAATCGATGCCATAGTTACATGTCGCAGCAACGATGCCTGATTGTTTTGGTTCTACATAGAAACTATGCACGAAATAGAAACGCGCATCCTGATCAATGTTATTCCACATCGGATGGCTTGGATCTACTTGATGCACTTGATTCCAGCCCATATGTGGCACTTTCAAACCGTCTAAATCTGGAAAACGTTTAACCACACCTTCAAAAATACCGAGTGCATCAGCACCGCCATTTTCTTCAGAGTGTTGCATCAATGCTTGCATACCCACACAGATCGCAAGAACAGGCTTATTGAAAGCAGCATGACGTACGACTTCATCAATCCCTGCTTCATGCATGCCTTGTATACAGTCACGCATAGCACCGACACCAGGGAATACAATTTTATCTGCTTGTGCAATTAACTTTGGGTCATTGGTCACATCAACAGTTGCTCCAACGTGTTCTAACGCTTTGGCTGCTGAGTGAAGATTTCCCATGCCATAGTCAAGAAGGGCAATACGGGTCATTACAACGTACCTTTAGTTGAAGCGACAGTGTTTTCAGCACGTGGATCAACTTCACATGCCATACGTAGTGCGCGTGCAAACGCTTTAAATACGCTTTCAATTTGGTGATGGCTATTTTTGCCTTTTAGGTTGTCAATGTGAACTGTCATCAATGAATGGTTCACGAAACCTTGGAAAAACTCAGAGAATAAGTCCACATCAAAACGACCAATCATGGCACGTGTAAATGGAATATCCATAAACAACCCTGGGCGACCAGATAAATCAACAACAACGCGGCTTAAAGACTCATCTAAGGGCGCATAGAAGTGACCATAACGGCGTAAACCTTTTTTATCACCCAATGCTTTGGCAAAAGCTTGACCGAGCGTGATACCACAGTCTTCTACCGTATGATGATCATCAATTTCTAAGTCACCGTCGCAATGGATATCAATATCAAAAAGGCCATGGCGCTTGATTTGATCGATCATATGGTCTAAAAAAGGAATACCTGTATTGAGGGTGCCTTGACCCGTACCATCAAGATTCACGCGAACACTAATTTTGGTTTCGTTTGTGTTTCTTACCACTTCACTGATACGTTGCGTCATAGACACGTTCCTCAAAAACGTTAAAAATGATGAATGTAGATACTTCGCTGGAACGAAAGTCCCAGCATATTAGATTGCTCAGGAGGGTTAATCAATGCCTATAACAGTACATGCAAAAACTTCACTGGATAATCAGGAAGTTCGTGAACAGCTTGAGCGCTTATATGACACCAGTCCAGAATTTAGTGATGGTCAGGATGCCGTTGAACAACTTGAGCAAAACCTCACACAGTATACAATACTTTACACCGCAGAATTTAATACAAAAATAATCGGTGCTGTATGGGTCACAGGACAAGGTGAAAGCCGAACGATCGAAAATATCGTGGTACATCCAGCCAACCGTGGTCGTGGTGTAGCTGAACGCTTAATCAGTGAAGTGTGCCGATTTGAAGAAGAAAAGGGGGTTCAAAAATTCGAGCCAGGCTGTGGAGCAATTCACCGTTGTTTGATGAGTCTAGAAAAAATTTAATTGATGGCATGCAATAGTTTTAAATTATCTGTTTTCGTTTTAGAGTTTCATTTAAGCGAATGAGCTAGAGACATGTTCATCTGGCCCTACTATTTTGAAAGGCAAAATTGATAGATTTGAATCTGATGGAAATTTAAGCGTTCTGACTGAGTTTGAGTAATATTTGTTTTAAAAGTAGCCACTTAAAAGGTTTTTTGCAAATCAGACTTGACGCTAACTCGCTGAAACTGTTTAATACGCGTCATCGGCGTGATAGCTCAGTAGGTAGAGCAACGGATTGAAAATCCGTGTGTCCCCAGTTCGATCCTGGGTCTCGCCACCATATTTAAAAAATCTCTGATAAATTCAGAGATTTTTTTTGCCTATAATTCGTGTATTGTTTGCCTAAATAGTATGCGAACGAATAAAATAACGCTGAATTATATTGACTAATGTGCCGAGTTACGGCTTAATACACGGCATCGGCGTGATAGCTCAGTAGGTAGAGCAACGGATTGAAAATCCGTGTGTCCCCAGTTCGATCCTGGGTCTCGCCACCATATTTAAAAAATCTCTGACAAGTTCAGAGATTTTTTTTGCTTAAAATTAACTCATTTAATGGATTTAAAGTGATTTCATTGTTGAGTCTTGGATTTTATTGAAATAAATTTTAAAGTTGTTAGACACTTTTTTATCGCAGTCGATTGCTAAGGTGTAAAGTAAGCGAAAACAATAAGAAATATATAAAATGAAAGATCTATTTTCCAGCGACAGCGTGCTGTACCGCCAAGCTAGACCGACTTATCCGAATGAGGTCATAGCAGGAATACTGAAATATGTTCCAAATACTCAATTCGCTTGGGATTGTGGAGCAGGGTCAGGGCAATTCACTCAATTAATAGCTCCTTATTTTGAACAAGTGGTTGCAACGGATCTCAGCGCACAACAATTACAGCAAGCTCCTTATTTTGATAATGTCAGCTATCAAGTCCAATCTGCTGAAAAAACTGTTTTTGCAGATCAAAGTTTTGATTTGATTACTGTGGCACAAGCTATTCATTGGTTTAACTTTGATGCATTTTATCAAGAAGTGAAGCGTACGCTTAAAAAAGATGGCGTATTAGCGGTGATTGGTTACGGCACACCGCATTTGAAGCAAATTGAGCTACAAACTGAGCTGAGTGCCTTGTATCACCATACCTTAAGTGGTTATTGGGATATGGAACGCCGTTATATTGATGAGGAATACAAAACCATTCCTTTTCCTTTTGAAGTTCTAGCAGATCAGCAGTTCACGATGCAATTTAACTGGACCAAATCGCAATTCATCAGCTATTTAAATACATGGTCTGCAATTAAGCATTACCGAGAGCAAAATCAGGCAAAAAGACAATCTGACCTTTTAAGTTTATTTATGCAGGGCATCCATGAGGACGAACAAATAGTTGTGGAATTTCCTATTTTTTTGAAAGTTGGCAAAATCAAAAAAGAATTAAAAACAAAAAAATCGAATATTACTCAAGCGCACCTTCAGAAAATTTTTACTCGACAAATGCTTAAGTTTTGTTAACTTAAATAGATTCTTTATTTCTTTCAAGATGTTTAGAAACGAAAAAAACGCCCAATTGGGCGTTTTTTTATGGTCTAGAATCTGAAATTAAGCAGATTTAGCTTCAGCAGCTGCAATCAGCATCTGACCTTTTTCTTCGAAGTTGGAGTGCCAAGAAAGTGCTTCACGAAGAATGTGAGGAGTTTGACCACCACGTTCGCATGCACGGTTGAAGTAATCGTTCAATGCATCTTTATACATCGGGTGTACACAGTTGTCGATAATTGCGCGAGCACGTTCACGAGGTGCTAAACCACGTAAGTCTGCTAAACCTTGTTCTGTTACCAATACGTCTACATCATGGCCTGTGTGGTCAATGTGAGAAGCAAATGGAACAACAGAAGAGATGTCGCCACCTTTTGCAATTGATTTGGTGACGAAAATTGCAATGTGAGCATTACGTGCGAAGTCACCTGAACCACCGATACCATTCATCATTTTCGTACCACATACGTGAGTTGAGTTTACGTTACCGTAAATATCAAACTCTAATGCAGTGTTGATGCCGATAATACCTAAACGACGAACCAATTCAGGGTGGTTTGAAATTTCTTGAGGACGCAACACAAGTTTGTCTTTGTATGCTTCAAGGTTGTTAAATACTTTTTCGCCATATTTAGCAGAAAGCGTAATTGAAGAACCTGATGCGAATTTCATCTTACCCGCGTCAATCAATTCAAACGTACAGTCTTGTAGTACTTCAGAGTACATAATCAAGTCTTCGAAGTTTGAATCTTTAAGACCAGTCAATACCGCATTGGCAATCGAACCGATACCTGCTTGTAAAGGACCTAAGTTTTTCGGTAAACGCTCTTCCGCCACTTCTTTTTCGAAGAATGCGATCAAGTGGTTTGCAATCCCTTGAGTTTCATCATCTGGTTCAGTCACAGTTGATGGTGAGTCATGATATTCGTTATTGATCACGATACCGACAATTTTAGATGGATCGATATTAATTGCTTGAGTACCAATACGCTCATCCACTTTAGTCAATGGAATTGGCTGACGAGTTGGACGGTATGATGGAATATAAATATCGTGTAAGCCTTCAAAAGCAGGGCTTAAGTTGGTGTTGATTTCAACAATCACTTTTTCAGCAAAAATTGCAAAACTTGCAGAGTTACCTACTGAAGTTGTTGGAATGATGCCACCATCCTCAGTAATCGCAATCGCTTCAATAATCGCAATATCTGGTTTTTTCAATTGCTTGTTACGCATCTGTTCAACCGTTTCAGACAAATGCTGATCGATGAACATCACTTCGCCTTTGTTGATGGCTTTACGTAATGTGTTATCCACTTGGAATGGAAGACGACGCGCAAGTACACCCGCTTCAGTCAACTGTTTGTCTAAATCGTTACCTAAAGATGCACCTGTAATTAAAGTGATTTTAAGTGGATCAACTTTAGCACGTTTAACCAACGCCAAAGGAACAGCTTTAGCTTCACCTGCGCGTGTGAAACCACTCATACCTACAGTCATACCATCTTGGATAAATGCAGCAGCTTGTTCAGCGTTCATGACTTTGTCATGAAGGGAAGCTAATCGAATACGATCTAAAGACATAGTTTAAGCTCAATTCTTGTTCAAAACTAGACGGATTGTACCGTCCCAAAACAAGATTGTGCATGGCTGTTAGGCTAAGGTCTAATTTTTTCAGGAAATGGAGGTATAAATTTTGGTAATGATTTTTAAGTGGTTGAAATTCATTGTAATTATATAATTATAATATAAGTGTTTAAATATCAACCGTTTAAAAATTAATCACTCTGTAAAATGTTGACCTAAACTTTGTTTGATTTTTTGTAAAGGCGTGATTTGTTCGATCTCATCTTCATTTATGCTTTGCAATGGCAGTGAGATGATTGTCTCCAAACCGCCTTCAAGACGGTTTCGAATAATCAATTCGCCTTGATGAATATCGACAATTCTTTTCACGATAGCAAGACCCAATCCGCTGCCCTGAATAGTTCGTGCTGCATCACCTCGAACGAAGGGTTGCATCAGTTCTTCGATCTGATCTTCAGGGATTCCTTCACCCTGATCAGCCACTCGAATATGAACTTTTTCATTTTCAAAATGAGCTGAAATTTGAATGGGTTCAGAGCCATAGCGTTTAGAATTATTGATTAAATTACCAATTAATCGTTTGAGCGATAGACTTCGGGCTTCAATGGTGGGTAATTCTTGTGGCTTAAACTCGATTTTTAAAGGTTTGAACTGCTTTACTAATTCATTGAGTAGCGCATTGACATCGGTATCTTGAAGTTCTTCATCTGACCCGTCGCGCATATAAGAGATGAATTGATTCAAAATCGCATCCATATCTTCAACATCATAGATTAAGCCTTCTTTGAGAAAATCTTCATCAGGCATCATTTCTGCGCTTAAACGAATGCGTGTCAGTGGGGTTCGGAGGTCATGAGAAATACCTGCCAACATGATTTGACGATCACGCTCGGTTTGCTCAAGGGTGTAAATCATATGGTTGAATGCTTGGTTCACTTGGCGAATTTCAAGCGGTCCATGATTGGTTTCTAAATACGGTGCTTTACCTGTTTTACTATAATTATTGGCTGCATTCTGCAAACGACGTAGTGGACGATTCAACTGTCGAACCAGCGTTAAAATAATAATGGCTGAAATCAGTGGTACACCTAATAGCCAAGCGAGAATCAGTTCAGGGCTGTAGTTGGCATAGGTCTTAAGAGGCTCTTGCACCCAATTGCCATTCATTTCTGGAGTTTGTATCCAGATACGCGGACTTGGTTTAAATTGGAAATACACCGTGACATTCGGCACATCCAGCTCTTTTGCGAGCTTCTGCTCAATTTGATTGGTGAAAAACTCCGCAATAAATTTTTCTCTCAAATTTGGATATTTGGCTGGATCAGTAACATATTCAATCCCCACACGTTTTTTTAACCATTCATCAGTGTCAAGCTCTTGATTACCATGAAAGATCTTAAGTTCAGGGTTATTAATAATCTCAAGTTCAACCGCTAAATAGCGTGCATGTTGTTGGATTTCAGGCAGGTACAGTGTTTTCCAAAAGAACCACAGTGACATAAATAGGCTGAAAAATACGACAAACAGTACCAAGACTGTGGTACGCATGGCCGCAGAGCGGGGTTTGATTTTGTCTAGAAAGCGTTCCCACTTGGTCCGTTTCCTTTCGGAGTAGGTTTCAAAGTCATTGAATTTTTGTGGGTCAACCGGTTCTAGTTTCACACCAAATCCTATTTGTATCGTAATTATGGACTTCATCCAAATGGCATTGGATACGCGTTAAAGTCATACGCAACTGTCCGAGGCAGGAAATATTTATTCAGTCTTGTTTCTGCGACTTAGAATGAAAGGTACAGAAATACGCCGAGTTTTGCGTATGACAATGGTTTTGCTTACTTTTGCCTAAACAAAAGTAAGGCCAACCGCAGGTTAAACGTTAATTCAAAGCTTGAATGATAAGACACCGATGTGCAAACCATTTTCTAAGTGAATTACTCAGCACCATCTGGAACGAAGACATAACCCACGCCCCAAACGGTTTGGATATAGCGTGCACGCGCTGGGTTTTCTTCAATCAAACGACGTAGGCGAGACACTTGAACGTCAATTGAACGCTCCATCGCGCCCCATTCACGTCCACGTGCTAAGTTCATCAGTTTATCGCGGGTCAATGGTTCACGTGGATGTTGAACCAAGGCCTTAAGTACTGCAAATTCACCTGTGGTTAAAGTCACGACCTGACCTTCACGGGTCAATGTGCGAGTCGATAAATCAAGTGACCACGGTCCAAAGCTGACCACTTCCATATGCTGACTTGGTGCACCCGGTACTTCACGGACTTGGCGACGGAGTACTGCACGGATACGCGCTAATAACTCATTTGGATTGAATGGTTTTGGCAAATAATCATCGGCACCAGCTTCAAGCCCTGCAATTCGATCTGAGTCACTACCACGTGCCGTCAACATGATGATGGGTGTATCGATATTTGATTGGCGTAAACGACGACAAATACTTAAACCGTCTTCCACTGGAAGCATAAAATCAAGAACGATTAAAGAAAATAATTCACGTTGTAACAAACGATCCATTTGTGTTGCGTCATGTGCCGTTTTTACAACAAAGCCTTTGTCTTCTAAAAAACGCTGTAAAAGGGTACGTAAACGTACATCATCATCGACAACTAAAATGCGTTCGACGCGGTCGGTTTCATTGTGTACAACATCTGTGTTTTCAGCAGGTACAACCAAACTCATGATGCACTCCCTTAAAGTTGTATTTATAAATATTTGTTAATCTCAGTATACTGCTTAAGTTCTTGTTAAGACTATGTATCAAATTGCTCAAAATTACAATTTTAAGGCGTTTTTGAAACCAAATAACAACATCAAAAAAACTGAGGAATCATATCTAAAGTTATAGACAACAACGTCTCATGTAGCAATGGATAAATGATGGAGAATTTGAATAAGCGATTGTTTATGCATCATTATTCTGTTTTTTAGGCGGTTATTTTAAGTTTGCTACGTAAATTAAAACAATCTAAATCAAAAGCAGAATATTACAGATACAAAATGAACCATGATGAAAGGTTCTTATTTTGTAATTTTCATTCAATTGATCGCATATTTTGTGATGCAATTTATTTTTAATCGTCAAAAAAAAGCTGAAATTTAAAGTTTAATTAAAATTTCCATTGTAAATATTCAAAACAATTGTGGATTTTATAGTCTTGGTCTTTATAATCACTAACTTTTAGTCCTTATCCTTGTGGAATTTAACACGATGACTGACTTAGTTCAGCAGTTGGCAAAAGAAATTGCCGTACGTCCAAACCAAGTAGAAGCTGCCATTAAGCTGATAGATGAAGGTTCGAGTGTTCCATTTATCGCACGTTACCGTAAAGAAGTAACCCAAGGCTTAGACGATACGCAACTCCGTCAACTCGATACGCGCTTAACGTATTTACGTGATTTATTTGAACGTCGTGAAAAAGTCATTGAATCACTGAAAGAACAAAATAAATTGACTGACGATTTACTTGCTCGAGTAAACGCAGTTGAAACTAAAAATGCATTAGAAGAAATTTACGCGCCGTACCGCCCAAAACGTACCAGTAAATCATTTAAAGCCAAAGAAGCTGGCTTAGGTCCAATTGCGACAAAAATTCTGTCTGAAAATATTGATCCTGCAGAAGCTTTATCAGGCTTTAGCCATGAAGATTATGCTGACCTTGAAAGCCAATTGGATGCGATTCAACACATCATTATTGATGAATGGGCGCAAAATATTGGATTAACCACCGAATTAAAATCAACATTTGCTAAAACCGCTGTACTTAAAAGTTTAGTGGCAAGTGAAGAGAAAAAAGAAGTCGGCAAGAAATTCCGTGATTACTTCGATTTCTCTGAAAATCTGAATAAAGTACCCTCACATCGTCTGTTAGCGATGTTGCGTGGTCGTCAAGAAAACGTATTGGGTTTAAAAGTGGATGGTCAAGATGATCTTCCATTGGCTCGCATTGAAACTGAATACGATCTTGAGTCTGTTCAACCTCAAGCCCGTCAAGACTTCCTAAAACAAACGGCAAAATTGTTCTGGTTAGGTAAAACACGCCCAGCGATTGAACACTCTCTATTAACAGAAAAACGTCTTGCTGCTGAAACTGAAGCAATGGATGTATTTGCTGAAAACTTACGTCATTTATTGTTGTCTGCACCTGCGGGCGCTCGTACAACGTTAGGCGTAGATCCTGGTATTCGTACAGGTGTGAAATTGGCTGTTGTGAATGCATCAGGTGATGTTCTTGCACATAGCACGATTTATCCATTTGCACCAAAAGAAGATAAAGCAGGTTCATTGGCTGAACTTGAACGTCTTTGCCGTGAATTCAATGTTGATTTGATCGCGATTGGTAATGGTACAGCAAGTCGTGAAACAGAAGCGGTTGTTGCTGAGATGATGGCAGCGAATCCTGATCTTAAATTGACACGTGTTTCTGTTTCAGAAGCGGGTGCATCGGTTTATTCAGCGTCTGAGTTGGCTGCGGCTGAACTTCCTGAATTGGATGTGACGATTCGTGGTGCAGTGTCTATTGCACGTCGTTTACAAGACCCATTGGCTGAGCTTGTGAAGATTGATCCTAAATCAATTGGTGTGGGTCAGTATCAACATGACGTGAACCAAACTGGATTGGCGAAAACACTTGAAGCTGTGGTTGAAGACTGTGTGAACTCTGTGGGTGTAGATGTTAATACAGCATCATCTGCAATCTTGGGTTATATCGCAGGTTTGAATAAATCAATCGCACAGCAAATCGTAGATTTCCGTAAAGAAAATGGTCGTTTTGACAACCGTCAAGCATTGAAAAATGTACCACGTTTAGGCGAGCGTACATTTGAACAAGCGGCTGGTTTCTTGCGTATTCAAGATGGATCAGAGCCATTAGATGCATCTGCAGTTCACCCAGAATCATATGCATTGGTGAGTAAAATTGCTGCAGCAAAAGCAACGACTGTAAAAGACATCGTTGGCAATACTGAAATCATTCGTCAAATTGATGCTGAAGCATTTGTTGATGACAAATTTGGTTTACCGACAATCAAAGATGTACTTTCAGAGCTTGAAAAACCAGGTCGTGATCCACGTCCAGAATTCCGTACTGCGAAATTCCGTGAAGACATTACCGATGTTAAGCAATTGACTGAAGGCTTACAGCTTGAAGGTGTTGTCACCAATGTAACGAACTTCGGTGCATTTGTGGATGTTGGTGTTCATCAAGACGGTCTAGTGCATATTTCTGAACTTGCCAATGAATTTGTTGCTGATCCACATAAAATCGTGAAGCCAGGTCAGATCGTTCAAGTGCGTGTATTACAAGTGGATGCTGAGCGTAATCGTGTGAACTTGTCTATGCGTCCTGAAGGTTCTGAAGCACCTGCAAAAGCACCGCGTCAACCGCGTCGTGAAGCGCCAGCGGGTGAGCAACGTACTGAACGTAAACCTCAAGCGAAACGTCCTCAACAAGCACGTCCACAAGGTGATCGTCCGCAACAGAATAAGAAGCCACAATCGGCTAAACCTCAAGAAGCAAAAATTGGTGGTTTAGGTGCATTGTTACTTCAAGCAGGGATTAAAGGTTCGAAGTAATCTTTAACTCCTCAATAAAGAACCTCCCAATCGGGAGGTTTTTTGATGCTTTAAAATTCAAGCCAAAATTAATTGATCATTGGCACAATCCAACTGGTAATAATCAGCAAAATACCAAAGTGACCGAGCTTACGAGACACTTTGACAAAAGTGGGAACAGGCTGTTCAAGCTTATGGGCATAATCTTGCAGATTTTGTGCATTGGTACTACGGCTATGCCATAGGAAAATTGCCAAGTCGATACAGATTAAAAGTGTGCCTACATCGGCAACCAAATCCATCACGACAAAATCTTGTGTATACAGCGCTATACCTAGTTGATAACAAATAAAAACCGCAAAGGCGATCGCTGCATACTGTAAAAATAAAGTGAGAGTGCGCATACCAAATGAAAGATGAAAAGTTTGTAGTTTTATAACACAAAAGTAATTTTTTATATAAATTCATGTGAATGTTCTATTAGTATGCTTACATGAACAAACCATTTAATTTTAAAAGGTTTTTTCAACGATGATTTATTTAAAAAAAATATCTTATTCATTTGTCGAACAATTTATTAAAAAAATAGAAATAATTCCGATACTAATATTGTCAAAAAAGCGGCTTTAAAATAAAGTAAAAGCTCTAAAAATGTGAATTGCGTCACATAATTTTATTTTCATATTTTTAGAATAATTACAAGCAAAATCAACTATATATATTTTGAGAAAAACAATAATGTCCCATTCAATCCCCAAGAGAGGGTTTCATTCTAATGATCTGCTTTCAGGTCTCGTCGTATTCCTCGTTGCTTTACCACTATGTTTAGGTATTGCGAGCGCCTCCGGAGCACCTTTAATTTCAGGTGTGATCGCGGGTGTAATCGGTGGAATCGTGGTTGGATTTTTAAGTGGCTCACATATCAGTGTATCAGGACCTGCAGCAGGCTTAGCTGCGATTGTACTGTCTTTACTTAGTCAACTGGGTGGGAACTATCAAGCTTTCTTGCTGTGTCTGGTCTTAGCAGGTGTCATTCAGGTGGCATTTGGTCTATTCAAACTTGGTTCATTTTCAAACTTCATTCCAACCAACGTGATTTTAGGTCTTTTGGCTGCGATTGGTATTATTTTAATTTTGAATCAAATCCCTTATTTAATGGGGATTAAAATAGACTTATTCAAAATGCATTGGCAAAGTGGTTGGTCTGCATTAATGCCTCATTTTGACTATGGTGCAGCACTGATCGGTATCTTAAGTGTGATCATTATTTTAGCTTGGGATAAAACACCGTTAAAGAAAACGCCACTCCCTTCAGCGCTGGTGGCTGTCGTTTTTGCAGGTGTCCTAAATTATATCTTTATTCAAACAAATTCGAATTTGGCTGTTCGTGAAGAACATTTAATTCGCCTACCGAATGTCTTTTCAGCCAATGAAACGATTTTCAGTTTTCCAGATTTTAGCTTTTGGAATAACGCGATTATTTATACCGGTGCGATTACATTAGCAGTCGTGGCTTCTATTGAGACTTTACTCAACCTAGAAGCGGCCGACAAAATGGACCCGCAAAAAAGAGCATCACCGCCGAACCGCGAATTATTTGCACAAGGCGTGGGGAATACATTCTCAGGTTTGATTGGTGGCATGCCGATTACTTCCGTGATTGTACGAAGTTCAGTGAATGCGACCAGTGGTTCTAAAACGAAATTTTCTGCTATTTTTCATGGTGTATTGTTGGCGGTAGCGCTGATCTTACTTACGCCATTGATTAATGTAGTGCCACTTTCAGCATTAGCGGCAATTTTGATTTTAACCGGAATCAAGCTGGCAAGTCCTGCACTGTTTAAGCGTCTTTATAGTGAAGGCTGGAAACAGTTTCTGCCATTTATCGTGACTGTAGTTGCGATTATTGCCACAGATTTGTTGAAAGGTATCATGATCGGCTTGGTGGTGAGTCTGATCATTATTCTGAAAAATAATTTAAAACGTGGTGTGCGTGTGATTCATGAGGCACATTTACATGGCAAAATTACACGGATTGAATTGGCTCCAAACGTATCGTTTTTAAACCGTGCAGCATTGGTTTCAGCATTGGAAAAACTAAAATCGGGTGAAACCGCGGTGATTGATGCTTCCAATACCTATTATATCGACCCCGATGTTTATAATGTAATTAAAGACTTTAAGGATGGCACGGCTCAAACCAATCACATTGAGCTGAAGTTGATTGGCTTTAAAGCGCATTATCCAGAAAGCGTAGAAGATGAATTGGATGTGAATGTCAGCACTAAAGAAGTTCAGCGTCATTTAACGCCTAAACAAGTCTTGGAATTATTAAAAGAAGGCAATCATCGCTTCGTGAATCATGAGCGCTTACATCACAATATTGCACGTCAGATTCAAGTGACCTCTCAGGCGGGGCAGCATCCTTTTGCTGTTGTTTTAGGTTGTATGGATTCTAGAGCGCCGACTGAACGTATTTTTGATGTGGGGATTGGTGATTTATTCAGCCTACGTATCGCAGGTAATATTGCGGGGCAGAAAGTCTTAGGTTCACTTGAGTTTGCTTGTAAGAGTAAGGGTTCAAAGTTAATTGTGGTGTTAGGGCATACAGACTGTGGTGCTGTGACTTCAGCATGTCAACTTTATGAGCAAAACCAAGACATTACTAAATTGACTGAAACTCCGAATGTGCAACACTTCTTAAAGCCCATTATGGAAGCGGCACATACAGTAAAAAATGAACAGCCAAGCTACCAGTTAACCAGTAATTTTGTGCATGCAGTAACGGTATTAAATGTTCAAAATAATATTCGATATATTCTTAAAAATAGCCATGTACTTAAGCAAATGGTCGATGATGGTGAGATCTGTATTGTGGGTGCGATTTATGATGTGCGCACAGGTAAAGTTGATTTTATCTAATTGCTAGATTCTTAAATCAAGTGATGAAAAACCTCCATTCGTGGAGGTTTTTTTATATTTAAGTTCAAGATACAAATAGCCGAACAAAATAACAGATCATGAGAGTACGTATGCTGATCTCAGATATAAGTACAAGTCGAGGGAAGTTCGCCTACTTTAAGGGATTTTGAATTTGAATCATGAGTTGTTTTGCATCGGTATTTGAAAATGATTTTCTCTTTGGAAATTTCAACTGTACAAAGAAACCCACGCAAATGATCCATAAACTCAGTTGTGCGAAGAAATCTAAGGATACGATTTGATGTGGAATAAGTTCAAAAATATTTACACTGACTAATAACGTACACACGAAGAAGAACAGTTTGAATAATAAAATTTTTAGCATCACGGTTACTCATGATTTCTAATCCATTTCAGTATAAAAAAGTTTTATTAAACCAAAATTAAAAAAGACCCATCATGTTGGTGATGAGTCTTCAATCATACGAATTTTATAGTTATGAACTTTTTATGATGGCGATTACCAATGTTCACCCGGAAACAAACGCGCATAAGCACGTTGCACAAAGTTTAGTTTTTCAGTTTGACCAACCGATGCTGATGAACTCGGAAATAGGTTGTAACCAATCGACATGAGTTTATTGTTGATATCAGGCGCAATGGCATAGGTAATCGAAGCCAAACGTCCAAGATGAGTCGCCACTTTCTTCGGGCGCTTCACGATCGCATATGCAATTAAATCTGCTGCTTGCTCCGGAGAAAGAGCTGGTACATATTTGTAGATCTTGGTTGGGGCGATCATGGGTGTGCGCACTAGTGGCATATAGATCGAGGTAATCGCAATCTTATGAGAATCAACCTCTGCTGATAAACAGCGACTAAAAGCATCTAGGGCTGCTTTGGATGCTACGTAAGCGGAAAAGCGAGTCGCATTTGCCAAGACACCAATTGAGCTAATATTAATGATCTGTCCTTGGCGACGACTCATCATTTGCGGCAGGATATTTAGAATTAAACGGACCGCACCGAAGTAATTCAGTTGAATCGTACGTTCAAAGTCATGAAAACGATCAGTCGATTCGTGTACAGCACGACGAATAGAGCGACCTGCGTTATTAATTAAAATATCGATATGATCGACAGAATCTAAGATTTGTTTAGATAAGTCGTCAATGGCATGCATGTCATTTAGATCACAAGGGAAAATACTGGCTTGTCCACCTTTGGCTTCAATTTCTTTTTGCGCATCAATCAGTGCATCTACCGTACGAGCAACCAATAAAACATGTGCTCCAGCATCTGCAAGTTTGTGAGCCGCAGTCAAACCAATGCCACTAGATGCACCTGTAATGAGGATCACTTTTCCATGGACTTTACGTTTAAAAAGCTGCTCTAGTTTTTTATTCATTGCACTATCCTTGTTCGATCCGAATTCAAATTCTGGTGATATATTTTTTAATCTAGGGCTGAGATTTTTTTGAAAAAAACTAAATTTTGTCTACAGAAGATGATAGCTTAGAAGATGAAAAATTATCAATAAGCATATGAAATAGAAAAATATTTTAGAGTAATTGCTCTAATTTGGTGTTCTGATGGATTTGGGTTATATCATAAAAAATAATGCATAAAATGAAATAATCATCTTATGCATTTCTAGGCTTAAATTGATCTTTTTGCTGATTTTATTCAATTAAACTTGCGTGAGTGCTTGCTCCAAATCAGCAATTAAATCATCCGCATGTTCAATGCCAATCGACAAACGAACCATATCAATGCTGACGCCTGCAGCTTTTAATTCAGCTTCATTAAGTTGGCGATGTGTGGTTGTAGCAGGGTGACATGCCAAACTTTTCGCATCACCAATATTCACCAAACGGGTGAAGAGTTGTAGCGCATCAATAAAGCGTGTACCACCTGCAAGACCATCTTGAACCCCAAAAGAGAGGATGGCAGAAGGTTTCCCTTTGACATATTTCTGTGCCAAAGCATATTGAGGATGGTCTTTTAAACCTGCGTAATTGACCCATTTTACTTTTGGATGTGCCTTTAAGTATTCAGCAACTTTGAGCGCATTTTCAGTATGACGTTCCATCCGAAGGCTCAGGGTTTCTAAGCCTTGTAGAATTAAGAACACGTTGTGTGGGCTAATTGCTGCGCCAGTATTACGTAATGGTACAACGCGCGCACGTGCAATATATGCAGCTTCACCCAATGCTTCGACATAATTCACGCCGTGATAACTCGGGTCTGGTGTATTCAGTACTTTAAAGCGTTCAGGGTATTTGCCCCAAGGGAATTTACCACTGTCGACAATAATCCCACCAATCGAGTTACCGTGACCGCCAATATATTTGGTGAGTGAGTGAACAATAATGTCTGCACCAAAATCGAAAGATTTTTGCAGGACTGGGGTTGCAACTGTGTTGTCAACGACAACAGGAATGCCATATTCATGCGCGATTTTAGAAATTGCTTCAAGATCAATAATATTGCCTAGCGGGTTGCCAATTGATTCTACAAAAACCAATTTGGTTTTTTCATCAATCAAACCACGTAAAGCCTCGGGATCTTGATAATCAAAGAAACGAACCTCGATGCCTTGCTTGGGTAAAGTGTGTGCAAATAAATTATATGTACCGCCATACAAGGTTGATACGGAGGCAATATTATCACCTGCCTCTGCAATGGTTTGAATGGCATAGGTAATGGCTGCCATACCAGATGCTAAAGCAAGTGCACCTATACCTCCTTCAAGCGCAGCGATACGCTGTTCTAATACCGCAGTCGTTGGATTCATAATGCGGGTATAGATATTACCCTGAACTTTTAAATCAAATAAATCAGCACCATGCTGGGTATTATCAAACGAATATGAGGTGGTTTGATAAATCGGCACAGCAACAGCCTTAGTGGTTGCCTCTGGGGTGTAGCCTGCATGAATGGCGAGAGTTTCGTCCTTGTATGTCATTTTAATTTCATCTTGGTGAGTTAGTTTTGAACGATATTAGCATTTATGTTGAGCAATTAAAGTCCTTATTTATTGAAATCTTTATGTTTAAAGTTGATAAGGCTGAAATATTTTTAAGTGAAAATACATGAAATTCAACATTGACGTATTTGTTCAATTTGTGAGCGAAAAGTTTTTTACAACAAAGTGATCAACTTAATTAACATGCCTTATTTTTTTGGTGTATTCATCGTATAATACCCGATTATTTTTTCGCTCATTTGAGCCGGGGCGCTTCATCCCCGAAATTGGTTTTCTATTGAGGAGTCCTACGTGGCCCAATATATTTACACGATGAACCGTGTGTCGAAAATGGTTCCGCCTAAACGCGAAATCTTAAAAGACATCTCTTTATCATTTTTCCCAGGCGCTAAAATTGGTGTTCTTGGTTTAAACGGTGCGGGTAAATCTACCTTGCTTCGTATTATGGCGGGCGTAGACAAAGATTTCTCTGGTGAAGCTCGTGCACAACCCGGTATTAAAATCGGTTATCTTGAGCAAGAACCACCTTTAGATGAAACTAAAGATGTTCGTGGTAACGTTGAAGATGGTTTACGTGAACCACTTGATGCGTTAGCACGTTTAGACGAAGTTTTCGCTGAATATGCAGCTGAAGATGCTGACTTTGATGCGCTTGCAAAAGAGCAAGAGAAGTTAGAAGCAATTATCCATGCTTGGGATGCACATAACTTAGGCAACCAAATGGATCAAGCAGCTGCTGCGTTAAACCTTCCAGCTTGGGATGCAGACGTTAAATTGCTTTCAGGTGGTGAACGCCGTCGTGTTGCACTTTGCCGTTTATTGCTTTCTAAGCCTGACATGTTGCTTCTGGATGAACCAACGAACCATTTAGATGCATCATCTGTATCTTGGTTAGAGCGTTTCTTGAAAGACTTCCCTGGTACTATTGTTGCGATTACGCATGACCGTTATTTCTTAGATAACGTTGCTGAATGGATTCTTGAGCTTGACCGTGGCATGGGTATTCCTTATCAAGGTAACTACTCTTCTTGGTTAGAGCAGAAAAATGCGCGCTTAGAACAAGAGAACAAGCAAGAAGAATCTTTTGCTAAAGCATTGAAAAAAGAACTTGAATGGGTTCGTTCAAATGCCAAAGGTCAGCAAAAGAAAAACAAAGCGCGTATGGAGCGTTTTGAAGAGCTTAACTCGCGTGAATTCCAACAGCGCAATGAAACTTCAGAAATCTACATTCCACCTGGCCCACGTTTAGGCAACAAGGTTGTAGAAGTTGAAGGTATCAGTAAGTCATTTGGTGACAAGTTGTTGTACAAAGATTTGTCATTCGTTGTACCACCAGCTGCAATTGTGGGTATTGTAGGTGAGAACGGTGCGGGTAAAACGACACTATTCCGTATGATGACTGGCGAACTAGAACCAGATACCGGTTCTGTGGTGCTTGGTGAGTCGGTTAAAGTGGCTTATGTGGGTCAGATCCGTGACACATTAGATAATGATAAAACGGTTTGGGAAGAAGTTTCTGGCGGTTTAGATATCTTGAAGATTGGCGAATATGAAATTGCGTCTCGTGCGTACATTGGTCGCTTCAACTTTAAGGGTCAAGATCAGCAAAAGCGCGTAGGTCAATTGTCAGGTGGTGAGCGTAACCGTTTACAACTTGCCAAAATCCTACAACTGGGCGCAAACGTGATCTTACTCGATGAACCATCAAACGATTTGGATATCGAAACCTTACGTGCGCTTGAGGATGCAATTTTAGTATTCCCAGGTACTGTAATGGTAATCTCGCATGACCGTTGGTTCCTTGACCGTATTGCAACGCATATCTTGTCATTTGAAGGTGAAACACCTGAATTCTTCCAAGGCAACTATGCCGAGTTTGAAGAATATCGCCGTAAACGTGATGGTGATGACTTAGTTGCTAAGCGTCAAAAATATCGCAAAATCGGGAGTTAATTTACTTTCCGATTGATAAAAAAACCAGCCTAAGGGCTGGTTCTTTTTTAAGTGCATAGGTTGTAATAATTTAGGAAATAACCAAGTTACTCAAGGCTTTTTCAAGGATATTTTTAGCATCACGATGACCTTGGCTGGCTGCTTGATCAAGCCATTTTTCAGCCTGCGTATAGCTTCGATCTAGTCCAAGTTGCCCATTTAAATAGCTCAGCCCCATTTTATACTGTGCTTCTTTATCGCCCCTTAATGCTGCTCGTAAGTAAAACCAAACAGCGTTACGTGCGTCATCTCCATTGCAGTAAGTCGCTTCATGATGACTGATACATCGATTAAAGCGCTCTTCATAATCATGTGCTTTAATTAATTCAGACATGGTTTCTGAGCTACTGTTTAAATGATTTGAGAAAATATTCTGAATATAATCTCGAATACGTTTAGAAAGAGTTGAAATCATCTATACCTCCTCGCATTCCGTGCATGGCTGGATTTTGATTGTTTATTTTTATAACTACACAGTAGTTTTAACCTAATCCATATTTTTAAACAATAAAAACTTATTAAAAATACGAGTATTTTGTAATTTAATCTTTTGGAAATAAAAACTTAAAGATTTAATCACGACTTAATTTTTGATCCTAATCCAATATTTATTATTCGAAAAGTATATATGAAGTTATTTAAATGGAAATATTTGTAATAAGTATATCAAGCTATTCTCATCAGTATGTAAGATTAACTTTCAAATGAAAAATTATAAATGGGTATAGAGTCGATGATGGATACACATTAAGGTCATGATCATAGCCATGCCGTTGTCACTGAAAATAATGCACAAAAACTGACATTCGCTTTAATTCTCACCTCAACCTTTTTAGTCATTGAAATTATTGCTGGTTTTGTCACGCAAAGTCTGGCACTACATCTCTGATGTGGCGGATATGTTTAGCGATGCTGCTGCATTAGCTATTGCACTTGTTGCAATCAAAATTGCTAAATTACCTGCGGATAGTAAACGCACTTTTGGCTATTAGCATTTTGAGATTCTAGCAACTCTTTTTAATGTCTTGATGTTGTTTGTGGTGTCGATTTATATTCTATATGAAGCTTACCAGCAATTTAATCATCCGCCAGAGATTCAAAGCTTAGCCATGATAGGGGTGGCAGTGATTTGGCTTGTGATCAGTCTCATTTCAATGAAAATATGATTCTTAAGTTCCTGAGAAAGTTTAAATATGAAAAGCGCTTATCTATTTCACAGGTTGGATTTGGGTTGATATGCTTATAGCAGTGCTCATCAGTTTTTGGGTGATTCCAAGAACTTAGATTCTATTGAAACAGAGTATTTATATTTTATTGGAAGGTGTACCCGAAGAAATCGATATAAAACATCTGCGAAATGATTTATTAAATTTAAAAGATGTTCAAAGTATTCATTAACTTAAAGTCTAGGAAATTATCTCTAAAAAATATACATCTCACTATACTTTCTTGGCGTCCCATACGAATAAAAAATGAATTTTATGCTGAAGCATCAGAAATGCTGACGTATCAACATGTCATTACAGAAATGACTTTACAGATAGAAGATGATGAATGTATTGCACAGTCACATCATCATAATGATTTGCGTAGGTGATAAGGACAACCCTTACATCAACACTAATCTGTGTATTTAAAAAATAAACTTGAGTACCTTGTGAGGTACTCAATTATTCACACGCAAAACTCAATTAATTTTCCCATTCATGATGACAATCGCGACACTTCCATTTTTTTTGCGATTGCATAAATGCTTGCATTGATATTTTGAAATCAGGAAGATCACGCCAAAACAGAGCACCAGCTACGATCCCCACCACAAAAACCACAACCGTTGCGATTTGTAGTGTTTGACCTGCACCATCACCAAAAATCATCATCACTAAACTGCTGACGATCAGTAGTAATAAGATGAAGATCGTAGGAATAAGTACGATTAGGCTTTTAGGTACATTGGGTCGTACAGCAGGACTGTTCGCACTTGCAAGAGGCATGATCTTGCGACTTTGGCATTTAGGGCATTGGTATTGCATGATGACTCCACAATTCTTTTGATCAATTCTATAACATTGCAGCAAAATCTAAAACTTAGAGATAAAAAAAAGCCACTGATGAGTCAGTGGCTTTTTCAGAATTTGGCGTCCCTACGGGGATTCGAACCCCGGTTACCGCCGTGAAAGGGCGATGTCCTAGGCCTCTAGACGATAGGGACAATATCGAGGCAACACCACTTCATCTTTTGGATTGAAGTACTAAGTTATTCGCTTAGCTGGTGTGAGCGCTATATTAGGGATATCGCGCTCTTCCGTCAACACTAAATTCAGTTAAGCTTCATCAACTGCATCATTTTTCGGCAGTTTTAAGCTTTCATTGAGTTTTTCCCAAACTTTTGCTTCTTTTTTGCTCGGGCCGCCAACAATCTCTAAAGCATGACGTAAACGTGCGAACGTTAAATCGGGACCAATCGTCACCATGGATTGCATGACAGGTGTCGAGGAGGTTGAACCTGCAATTGCAATAAAAAACGCTGGCATGAAATCACGAAGTTTGATGTCCATTTGATTCGCTAAATCCATAAGCGTTTGGCTGACAGTGTCGTTGTTCCAAGTGAACAGACTTTCTAAACGCCAAATCGCAAATTGTAAGCTTTGACGAACTTGTTCTTCTGACAATTTTTTGCTTTCAAACTGTTCTTTATTCAGTGTTGGGAACTGATTGAAATAGAAACCTGCCCAATTTACAGCTTCAGACAATAGATTGATGCGGGGTTGAATCGCAGCCGCAATCTGCTCTAAAGTCTGACGGTCAGACTTCCAAGCCAATAGCGTGTCTAACAACTGACCCGGCGTTAATGCTTTGATCCATTGACCATTAAGCCAATTCAATTTTTCTACATCAAAAATTGGACCGCCGAGCGAGACACGATTGATGTCAAAGTGTTCAATCATTTCAGCCAAAGTGAATTTTTCACTTTCGTCTGGCATTGACCAACCCATACGCCCAAGGTAGTTCAATAGCGCTTCTGGCAACACACCGATGTCTTTGTAGTAGTTAATCGACGTTGGGTTTTTACGTTTAGACAATTTTGATTTGTCTGGATTACGCAGTAAAGGCATATGGCAAAGTACAGGCATATCCCATCCGAAGTATTGATATAACAACTGATGTTTTGGTGCAGAAGGAATCCATTCTTCACCACGGATCACATGGGTGATTTGCATTAAATGGTCATCAACCACGTTTGCCAAGTGGTAAGTCGGCAACCCATCGGTTTTGAGTAGAATTTGCATGTCGACTTGTGCCCATGGAATTTCAACTTCACCACGAAGCATATCGTTAAATTTACAAATACCTTCCGTTGGTACTTTCATACGTATCACATGCGGTTCGCCCGCTGCTAGACGCGTTTTTACTTCGTCTTGAGATAAAAGAAGACCACGTCCATCGTAACGAGGTGATTCTCCACGGGCTTGCTGTTCAGCACGCATTTGGTCTAATTCTTCAGCTGTGGCGAAACAGTAGAAAGCATGGCCTTGTTCAACAAGGTCGACTGCGTATTGCTTGTAAATACCCATACGTTCAGATTGACGGTAAGGTGCATGAGGACCACCGATATCTGGGCCTTCTGACCAATTCAAACCTAACCAACGCAGTGAATCTAAAATCATTTTTTCAGATTCAGGTGTTGAACGTAGCTGATCTGTATCTTCTATACGAAGAATAAACTCACCGCCATGTTGTTTTGCAAAACAGAGGTTAAACAAGGCGATATAAGCAGTACCGACATGAGGAAAGCCAGTAGGAGAGGGTGCAATACGAGTACGAACGGTCATAATCGAAAATTATTCAAAATATAAATTAGAACTATTATAACGAAAAAGCCCTATCACTTTATGATTTATTCATCAATAAAGGACAGGGCGGATAAAAAACTTTTTGGGGGAAAAGTTTTC
This sequence comes from Acinetobacter sp. CY73, assembly GCF_059515865.1. Taxonomy (NCBI): domain Bacteria; kingdom Pseudomonadati; phylum Pseudomonadota; class Gammaproteobacteria; order Moraxellales; family Moraxellaceae; genus Acinetobacter; species Acinetobacter sp. CY73. The sequence goes on from NZ_JCAKMZ010000002.1 coordinate 38,739, forward strand.
TAAACGTTACGCTTTATTACGAGCTTTGTTGAGGGAAAATAGCCTGCACAAAACGTGAAAAACGTTGATGTTGATTCGCTAAAAAATTCTGTGTAGGTGCGGATTTTAAATTGGTTAGTGCTTTAATTTGATCGTTCTCATTTAAACTTTTATTCGCAGAGCGATCGCGCTTTTGCTGAGAAAGTGCTTTTTCAATCGGCGAGAGTTGTTTCTCAAAGCTTAAAGGAACTTCAACAGACTTTGCTGTTTTTTTTATGGCAGCAGCTTGAGTACCTTGTGTTCCAACCATACATAATGCGCTTAAGCAAACGGCTGTAAAAACTTTTAATTTCATTTCCAATCAATCCCCTAATTTGTATTGTTGTAAAATTTATACTTTATGGTATCCATTCTACTCATTAATGCAAGAAAAGTACAAATAGTTCACACAAATTTACAAATGATAATCATTATTAAAGATATTTAAGAGCTCATTGCATTATTAAATTACACTTGCGCTATTCTGCATAAAAAAGATGGAGATAAAATGAAGATACAATCTTGACGCAAATTTAGATGGACCTTGAATAACGAAAATAAGAATGATTGAAAACGGATATCTGAATATTTTACAAAAACTCATTTAGCTTTTAACTGTTTGAATTTAAATTTGAAAATACAAAATAGTGCAGTTCAATCGAAATAATTCAGGAGACTTATTTTGTGAATGAGTAATCTCTAATGAATTGCTGATTGAAACTGAATAGGAATGATTGAATAGATCGGAATAAAAAGTTTATGAAGGTCTTTATCCTTTTCATTCATATTCAAATCATAAAATCGTATAAGTTATATAAAGTATTAAAAAAGCATAAAGTAATTTAAAAACAATAATTTAATTTCATTGATTTATTTGGCTATATTCCAGACTGTGTGAGTAATTGCAGTTCAATATGTAATTCCATATATTGGCTCTAATTTATGAAGATTACAGATTGTGTTGCTATGAAACTTCAAATCAAAACTATTTTCTCCTCATTATGTCTGGCACTAAGTTTGTCAGGCGTTGCGGCATCGACTCAAGCAGCAGAACGCGAATTTTTAAACGTGTCTTACGATGCCACACGTGAATTTTATGATGAGTTTAATGATTCTTTTGGTCAGTATTGGAAATCACGTACTGGACAAAGGGTTAATTTTAAACAGTCACATGGCGGTTCTGGTAAACAAGCGCGTTCCGTTGTGGATGGTTTAAAAGGCGATGTTGTAACACTCGCTTTAGCCAATGATATTGAAGAGATTGTAAAATCTGGTCAAATTAAGGCAGGCTGGCAAAAAGAATTCCCGCATAATTCTGCGCCATATACTTCAACGATCGTATTCATGGTGCGTAAGGGTAATCCTAAACACATTAAAGATTGGAGTGATTTAACCAAACCCGGCGTAGAAATTATTACGCCAAACCCAAAAACGGGTGGTTTGCCACGTTGGGTATACCTGTCTGCATGGGGCTATGCACTGAAACAACCTGGTGGTAATGAAGCTAAAGCCAAAGACTTGGTGACTAAACTATATCGCAATGTCAAAGTGATGGATTCTGCTGCACGTGCTTCAATGACAACATTTGCAGAACGTAAAATTGGTGATGTATTACTGACTTGGGAAAATGAGGCTTTGGTTACACAGAAAGCTTTAGGGAAAGATAAGTTTGATATTGTTTATCCTTCCATGTCGATTTTGACAGAGCCATCTGTGGCAATTGTTGATAGAACGGTTGAGCGTAATGGCAATAAATGGTTAGCTACGGGCTACATTAATTATTTGTATTCGCCACTCGGTCAAGAAATGGCAGCAAAACATTTCTATCGTCCACGCAATGCACAAGTATTAGCAAAATATAAACATCAGTTCCCAACGATTAAAACATTTACGATTGATGACGTGTTTGGTGGTTGGGCGAAAGCACAACAAACCCACTTTGTGAATGGAGCCACCTTCGATCAAATTTATAATAAGCGCTAATTCAGCCCTTAATTTTATGTTCTTAAAAGCCAATCATTCGTGATTGGCTTTTTTTATTAAAATTGATCGAGCTGTTTATTTTTCTCAATTTTAGGTTTTAAGCGTAGAGAAATTTTTCAATATTAGGATCGAAATTTAAGATGACCCATCATTTTGTGCAAAAGTAGTGTCATGAGAAACGGTTTTGCCTATAGAAAGTAATATTTTCCTACAAAAAGACGTTTGGAGCTTTTCTAAAACAAGGTAATAATGTGCAGTTACATTTTTCATGGTTTTGAATAAACAATTATGTCGCATATTTCTGTATTACTTCACGAAACTGTTGATGCCCTCGTGGCGGATCGCAATACAGGAATTTTTGTAGATGGTACTTTCGGACGTGGTGGTCATACGCGTTTATTACTGTCTAAATTAGATGAAAATGCGCGTGTTTATGCATTCGATAAAGATCCACAAGCACTTGCTGTTGCAGCAGAACTTGAACAAGAAGATCCACGTTTTACGATTATTCATGCCAGTTTTGCAGATTTGAAAAATGAAATGAATCAACGGGGTATCGAAGAAGTTGACGGTGTGATGGCGGATTTGGGGGTATCATCACCACAACTGGATCAAGCTGAACGTGGTTTTAGCTTCATGAAAGATGGTCCACTCGATATGCGTATGGATAACTCGCAAGGTGTAACAGCAGCAGATTGGTTAGTTGAAGTGTCTGAAGAACACTTGGCCAATGTGATTTTTCAATATGGCGAGGAACGTTATAGTCGTCGTATTGCAAAAGCCATCAAAGCTGCAGGTTATATTGATACCACAGCCAAATTGGCTGAAATTGTTAAAGTTGCCCATCCGAAATGGGAAAAAAATAAGCATGCTGCAACGCGTACTTTCCAAGCGATTCGTATTGAAATTAACAAAGAGCTGGACGATGTACATGAGTTTTTACCGCAAGCGCTAGATTTGTTAAAATCTGATGGACGTTTGGCTGTGATTAGCTTCCATTCTTTGGAAGATCGAATTATTAAACAATTTATTCAAAAAGAATCGACCTTAGCAGAAGATACGGGTTGGGGAATGCCTCAAAAAATTGAAGAGACACGTCGTTTGAAAAAAATTGACCGTGTGCGTGCCAGTGAAGCGGAAGTGAAACAAAATCCGCGTTCACGTAGTGCATGGCTCCGTGTCGCGGAACGTATCAATAAATAAAGGTCAATCATGAAAGCTGAAATATTAGAAGAACAAGATACAAATACTTTGGCAAGAAAAAAAGTATTGGTTTACATCATCTTGACCTCGCTAATTTTAGTGAGTGCATTTATGGTGGTGTATCAGGTGTATTTGTATCGTCATGATTTTCGTGAATTGAACACCCATATGCGTGAACGTGAAGACATTAACGCAGAGTGGGGGCGTTTGCTGATTGAACAGCAAACTTTTGGTGCAACTGCACAAATTGGTACGCGTGCTGTCACGCAACTTCGTATGTATTCACCGCCGACTGCACAAACGGTGGTGATTTCTTTACCCACAAAACCAGAGCAAAATAAATAGGCATGCTGAATGGTCGATAAACGGACAACAAAACAACCACGCAAAAAACAGCAGTCGATTTCAGAAAAACCAACGATTGCAGTGGATATGTGGCGTTTTTATTTAATGTGGGGCGTCGTATTATTTTGCTTCGTCATGTTGGTTGCGCGTGCTTTTTATGTACAAGTGATTAATAAGGATTTTTTGCAAAATAAAGCCAATGCCAAGATTTTAAGAACAGAAAAAATGAAAGCCATGCGCGGTGTGATTAGCGACCGTAATGGCATTCCTTTGGCGATCAGCACCCCGATTATGAAGGTGGTGATTGATCCACAAAATTATTATGAAACCAAAGATACCTTTGATCAAATCACTGCAGAATTAAAGAAAACACCTGACAGTCGAAAGCTTAAAAATCAGTTGCCGAAAGAAAATCTAAACTTAGATGAACTTGCTGATGCCGTGGGTATTGATCGTGCCGATTTAAAGAAACGTGTGAAAGAACGTTCGCGTTCACGTTATTTAGTTCTGAAAAAAGAAGTACCACCGCCTCAAGCAGATTTATTAGTACAGCGTAATTTTGCTGGTGTTTATGCTGAAAAGTCATATAAGCGTTACTACCCACAACCACAACCCAATGCTCAAATTATTGGTCTAACCAATACCGAGGGTACAGGCATTGAAGGTTTGGAAATGCAGCTCAATAAGCGCCTAGCAGGTGTGGATGGCGAGCAAAAACTGGTTCGTGATAAACATGGTAACCGTGTGCGAACGCCTGAAGTGATTAAAGAGGTTGAAGCAGGCGAAAACATTACCCTCAGTATCGACTCACGCTTGCAATACATTATGTATCGCGAATTGACGGCTGTAGGCGTAGCAAATAATGCACGCTCTGCTACAGCAATTGCTGTGGATGTAAAAACGGGTGAAATTTTGGCGATGACCAGTTGGCCGTCGTATAACCCGAATGATAAAAATAGTCTTTCCAATAAAGATGCGATGCGTAACCGTGGTGCTGTGGATTCATTTGAACCGGGTTCAACCATGAAGCCGTTGACCGTGGCGATGGCACTTGAAAGTGGGAAATATAAACCGAATTCTGTTGTGAATACCACACCAGGTTCAATGCGTGTGGGCAATCATACCATTCGTGATACGCATAACTATGGTGCGTTGACACTGGGCGGCATTATTCAAAAGTCATCAAACGTCGGTGTTGCGAAGATTGCACTATCACTGCCATATCCAACTCTTCCAACCTTCTACAAGCGTTTAGGTTTTGGTCAGCGTTCAGCAGTGAAATTTCCAGGCGAAAGTCCAGGTCTGATTTTGCCTCCAAGTAAGTGGAATGTCTCTGAAGTCGCAACGATGTCTTATGGTTATGGTCTGAATGCCACGGTATTACAGTTGGTTGATGCCTATGCGATGTTGGCGAATAAAGGTGTAAAAATGCCTTTAAGTCTTTACAAATTAGATGCTCAGCCAAAGGGTGAGCAGATGATTGAGCCTAAAATTGCAGATGATGTTTTATTGATGATGGAAACTGCAACTTTGCCGGGCGGTACAGCAACCCGAGCAGCGATTCCAGGTTATCGTGTTGCAGGTAAAACAGGTACGGCGCACAAGTTACGTGCAGACCGTAAAGGCTACTCAACCAATGAATATCGTGCCTTATTTGCAGGGGTTGCGCCTGTCAGTGATCCACGCTTAGCCATGATTATGGTCGTTGAAAATCCGAAAGGAAGTTATTTCGGTGGTACGGTATCCGCACCTGTATTTGCGAAGGTGATGCAAGAGTCGTTAAGACTGTTAAATGTGCCTTTAGATAAACCTTTAGATACTCCAAAAATCCAGTAAATAGGTGATGAATGTCCATTACATTTCAAGATCTTTACACCGTTGAACAAGCGCCTGAATGGATGAAATCATCCTTTCAGGGCTTTAGTCTGGATAGTCGAAAAATTACTTCAGGGCAAATTTTCATTGCCCTGACTTCATTTTCACAACCTGAAAAAACGGCAGAATTTGCACAAAAAGCACTGGATAATGGTGCATTAGCCGTGATTTCAGAAACTGAACTAGCGCTTCAACCAAGTTTAGTTGTTCCCAATCTTCGTCATGTGATGGGGCAATGGCAAAAACAATATTTACAGGCGACTGATCCTGTTCAAGCGACTCGAATTATTGCGGTGACGGGAACCAATGGCAAAACCACGATTTCACGTCTTATTGCTGAATTATTGATGTTGCAAGGTCAGAAATGTGCCGTGATGGGAACGACAGGCAACGGAATTTTACCTGAGCTTGAGTCTTCTTCGCATACCACATTAGATGCTTTACATTTACAAACAGCTTTACATGATTATGCGCAACAAGGCGCTGAGTTTGCTTCAATTGAGGCAAGCTCACATGGTTTGGAGCAGGGGCGTTTAAATGGCTGTGATATTGAAATTGCAGCATATTCCAATTTAAGCCGTGATCATTTGGATTATCACGGAACGCTTCAAGTTTATGCGGAAGCAAAAGCTGCGTTATTTAAATTTGAATCTTTAAAAGTTGCGATTATTAATATTGATGATCAGCATGCACATATTATGCTCAACGCTGCTCAGCAAAATCCGTCAAAACCACGAATTTTGACTTATTCAACGACGCAAACTGCGGATTACCAAGTTCAAAATATTCAATATAGTCTGAGTGGTGTGAACTTTAAATTGGTCACAGCACAAGGCGAATTTGACGTACATAGTCCATTGCTCGGTCATTTTAATATTGAAAATATTGTGGCCAGCCTAATTGCAGCGGAGCAGGCTGGTTTTGATCTCTGTACATTAATTGAAGTCGCACCTCAATTGAAAGGCGCACCAGGTCGTATGCAAGTGCTACGTGATGGTGAAAAGCTATTTGTGGTTGATTATGCGCACACTCCTGATGCATTAATTCAAGTGTTGATTACCTTGAAACGTCATGCTTCAAACGATTTGTGGGCAGTCTATGGGTGCGGTGGTGATCGAGATCGTGGTAAACGTCCACTGATGACACAAGCGGCTTTAGATTATAGCGATGTGGTTCTGATGACCTCAGACAATCCAAGAACAGAAGACCCTGAGCAAATTTTTGCAGATATGAAAGTAGGGATTGACTTGAATAGTCGTACCGTACATGAAATTCATGATCGCCGTGAAGCCATCAAATTTGCTGTCAAAAATGCCAAAGATGGCGACATTGTGGTGATCGCAGGTAAGGGGCATGAAAACTACCAAGACATAGATGGGGTGCGTCATTGGTTTGATGATGTCGTGGAAGTTCAATCTGCGATTGATGCTCAGCCTCACGATACACATTCAGCATATCCAGCGTAATAAGGAATCCATATGCATACTTCAACAACCAGCACGGCGACATTAGTCCCTTGGACAGCAGAACAATTAAAAGATGCAACTCAAGGGCAATGGCATAACGATAAAGTGCCTTCTGGTGAGATTAAACGGATTTTGACTGATTCACGTGATGCAGAACATGGAGATGCATTCTTAGCACTCAAAGGTGAACGCTTTGATGCGCATGATTTTATTGCACAAGTTGCAATACAGGGTTGTGAAATTGCGATTGTCAGCCAACCGATTGATGCGGATATTTGCCAGTTGGTGGTTGAGGATACGCGCTTAGCACTCGGTCACTTGGGGGCTTATCGTCGCCAAAAAAATCCGCAGTTGAAAGTGATCGCACTCACAGGCAGTAGTGGTAAGACCACCACTAAAGAAATGTTGGGCAGTATTTTAAATCGAATTGCCCCGACCTTAATCACGCGTGGCAATCTCAATAATGATTTGGGTGTCCCGATGATGCTGTTGGAGCTTCGCCCAGAGCATCAATATGCGGTCATAGAGTTGGGTGCAAGTCATCAGGGTGAGATTGATTACACCTCAAATCTGGTTCAGCCTCATGTTGCAGGGATTATTAATATTGGGACTGCACATTTAGGTGAGTTTGGCGGCCGTGATGGAATTTGTCGTGCGAAGTCTGAAATTTATGCGCATATTGCTGAGACAGGCACATCCATTGTTCCTCGTGCAGATGACTTTGCTGAAACGATTTTAAAATCCGTGGTGACAGATCAAAAGATGAGTTTCGGTCAAGGTGGGGATGTGTATGCAACTGAAATTCAACTTCATCCTCAATCTGCGACTTTTACATTGAATACACCAAATGGATCACGCCAAGTCGATTTGCCATTTGCAGGTGAGCACAATGTCCAAAATGCAACAGCAGCAACTGCCTTTGCATTGGCTATAGGAATATCTCTAGAGGATGTCGTTGCAGGTTTGGAAACTGCGACAGGCGCTAAAGGTCGTCTGAACTTTATTCAAAAAGATAAATACTTATTTATTGATGATACCTATAATGCCAACCCCACTTCGATGCGCGCGGCGGGTGAAGTCCTTGCTCAACAAGAAGGTATTCGTGTCATGGTGACAGGTGATATTGGAGAGCTTGGATCTGCTGCTGCGCGAGAACACTATATGCTCGGTCGCGATTTAGTTTCGCTTAAAGGTTTGAACTTTGTTGTCGCTGTCGGAGAATTTGCCCCTGCAGCACAAGAGGGTGCGCGTAGTACGCAATATGGTAAAAAAATGCAGGCTTTCTTAAATCAAGAGCAAGCTTTGCCATTTTTAGTTGATTTAATTAAAACACATCAGCCTCAGTCCATGAGTTTCCTATTTAAAGGTTCTCGTTATACCCATATGGAAACGTTGATGACTGAATTGATGGAGAAGATCTAAATGCTGTTATGGTTATTTGAGCAACTGGCGGGCTATCACAGCTCGTTTAACGTGGTTCGCTATTTAACGTTACGTTCATTGCTGAGTGTCTTGACAGCATTGGCGATTGGATTGGCGCTTGGACCCATGATGATTCGTAAGCTTCAAGCATTGAAGTATGGTCAAGCGGTCAGCTCTTATGCCCCTGAAGGTCATGCCAAGAAAATGGGTACACCAACGATGGGCGGGATTTTGATTCTCCTCTCCATCGGAATCTCAACATTATTGTGGGCTGATTTATCCAACCCCTATGTTTGGATCGTTCTAGCCGTGATGGTGATTTTTGGTGCTGTGGGCTGGGCGGATGACTGGATTAAAGTTCGTTATAAAGACAATGCGGGTTTACCTGCAAAGAAAAAATTCTTTTGGACTTCAGTGGGTGCACTCGGCGCAGGCATCGCGTTGTATATTATCGCCCAGCAAGAAACAAATCCTGTCAATACCGCAAATATGTTGGATCTGCTGATTCCATTCTTAAAAGATTTCAGTATTCCGTTGTCGGCAATTCCATTGGGTATTGGCTTTATTATCTTTACTTTCTTGGTGATTAACGGTGCGTCTAATGCTGTGAATTTAACCGATGGTTTGGATGGTTTAGCAATCATGCCTATTGTACTGGTTGCTGCAGGATTGGGTGTATTTGCGTATCTAGCAGGTGATGTACGTTTTGCTAATTATTTACATATTCCTTATGTGAGAAATGCATCGGAACTTGTGGTGATTTGTGCTGCCATGATTGGTGCAGGTTTGGCTTTCCTTTGGTATAACGCACATCCAGCTCAAGTATTTATGGGTGATGTCGGTGCATTATCCTTGGGTGCAATGCTCGGTACCATTGCGGTGATGGTACGCCAAGAAATCGTATTCGCGATTATGGGTGGTGTATTTGTAGTAGAAGCCATTTCAGTTTTCTTACAGATCGGTTCATTGCGTATGCGCCAAAAGCGTGTGTTCTTGATGGCGCCATTGCATCATCACTATGAGAAAAAAGGCTGGCGCGAGACACAAGTGGTGATTCGTTTCTGGATTATTACAATTATGCTAGTAGTTTTAGGTCTAATGACTTTAAAATTACGCTAAGCCTCAATACTTGAAAAAGTCGGCAATTGCCGGCTTTTTTATTGCCACATAAAGCCAATGCTTTGGAGAAAAAGATGAATCTGCTGATGTGTCCTGTATGTCGTAAGGCATTAGTGCTCAATGACAAAACGTGGCGCTGTGAAAGCAATCATAGTTATGATGTTGCCAAACAAGGTTATGTGAATCTGCATGTTGTGCAACATAAGCACAGTAAAAATCCAGGGGACACGCCTGAATCTGTGCAAGCACGCCGTGATTTTTTAAGTGCTGGATTTTATGCGCCATTGCAAAAAGCAGTGGTTAAGAAAATTCATCAACTTAAAATTGAGAATCTGCTCGATATTGGTTGTGGTGAGGGGTATTACACCCATGCAATGCAAGCTGAGGCGATCCAAGTGGTGGGTGTAGATATTGCAAAAAATGCGGTGCAAATCGCTGCTAAATTAAATAAAGAAGTCACTTGGGTGGTGGGTACTGGCGCAATTTTACCTGTGCTCGATCAATCTATAGATCTATGTACCAGTTTATTTAGCCCTATTCCAGAACAAGAAATATTGCGTGTCTTAAAAACGGATGGCCATCTCATCGTGGTCACACCAGCACCTCAGCATTTATATGCGATGCGTGAAGCCTTATTTGAAGAGGTCAATCCACATGAACCACATAAATTTGTACAGCAATTAAAAGATCATTTTGATTTAGTGGACGATATCGTTATTGATGCACCCTTTGAATTAAATCAGCAAGGTTTAAAAAACTTAATTGCAATGACACCATACGCTTACAAGGCTAAACCTGAATTACGTAAAGCTTTAGAAGAAAAGCAACATTTTGCATTAGCAGCACAATTTCAAATCTTTGTATTTAAAAAGAAGCCAATTGAAGCATAAAGAACTTAAAAATAAAAAAGCCCTCATTGAGAGCTTTTTTATTGAACTTAGGATCACTGTACTTAAGATCACTGTACTTAGGATTATTGGACTTCGTTAATTAAATTTTCCAACGAATCCTGTTTTGGCGCTTCTTTTTTCGGTGTTTGGTTTAAAGCAGGCGGTGCTGTTTTAATAGGTTCCAAATCTTGTTCTTCACCTGGTAGATCATCAAAGTCACGAGTTTCATTGCGTGTTGGCGTTACAGGCGTCGGGCGATAGATCGGGCGAGCCAGAGGAGGGGATGCCGGACTTGAATCTTTTTCTACTACAGTGGCTGTAGGACTATGACGCTGATCACGAGTTAAAGGTGCTTTGGCATTTTTATCTAAAGCGACCCAAGCATGTGGTGTTCCTGCAAGTGCCTTGCTCATGAAATTGCTCCAAATAGGAAGCGCTGCAATACCACCATATTCTCGACGACCTAAAGTTGAAGGTTGATCAAATCCAACCCAAGCAACAGTTACTAATTTTCCATTAAAGCCAGCAAACCAAGCATCTTTTGCATCATTGGTTGTTCCCGTTTTACCACCAATATCACTTCGACCTATTTTTAACGCCGCACGACCTGTACCATGCTGAATCACATCTTTCAAAATATTCGACATGTCAAAAGCAGAACTTGACTTTAAAATACGTTGCGCTTGACGGTATTGGCTTTTTTCTTCTTTAGTGAGAGCTGGTAGTTTTTCTTCCTGTTCTAAAGTTTGGTTGTTCACTTCAATCACTTCATCATCAGGCGTTGCCTCTTGTTCATCAGTATTTTCCTTCGCAGGTTTAATACATGAGATACATGCATATTCAGGTTTTGCTTGATAAATCACTTTACCGTAAGCATCTTCAATACGACTGATGAAATGAGGTTGGATACGAAAACCACCGTTGGCAATGGCTGAGTAACCTGTTGCCATTTGAACAGGAAGTACTTGAGGCGTCCCTAAAGCAATGGTGTAATTACGTGGAATTTGATCTTCTTGCAGGCCAAAGTCCATAAACAACTGACGGGTTCTTTCAATACCCACAGATTGTAATAAACGAACTGAAACTGTATTACGTGATAAATAAAGCGCACGACGTAATGGGATCATTCCCAAATAACGCCCATCCGAGTTACGCGGTGACCATTTTCCAATGGTGATCGGGTTGTCACTGACCATGCTGTGAGGGGTCATACCACGCTCTAAAGCCAAGGCATAAACAAATGGTTTAATAATTGAACCCGGTTGACGCCAGCCTTGTAAGGCGCGGTTAAATTTAGATTGATAAAAATTATAACCACCGACAATCGCAATGATTGCACCATCATTTGGATTCATCGCGATCAATTGACCCTGTACTTTAGGCAATTGCACCAGTGCCCATGAAGTCTTTGCTTCATTTGGACGAAGTCGAACAATATCTTTTACTTTCACAATCTGAGAAGCGCGACTGGGCGCACCACCTACACTATTTGCATTGCGATAGGGGCGTGCCCAAGACATGCCCGACCATGGCACAGTGACCGTTTTTCCATCTTGCATTAATGCTTCGAAGGAATTGGAATTGACCTTGGTGACTTCAACAGGGTAAGTGTTTGCAAATGCCATGAAATTTTTCAAGGGTTCGTCATGCGCTTCTGCACCACGCCAACCATGGCGACGGTCATAGTCCTCTAAGCCACGTTGAACCGAATCTTCAGCATATTGTTGACGTTTAGAGTCAATAGTCGTATAGACCTTGTAGCCTGAATCAACTGCAAGATCACCAAACTTACTCACTAACTCAGAGCGTACCATTTCACCGACATAGGGGAATTTATTACTTAATCCTCGATCGGGCATATTCAAGACTACAGGTTCTGCCACAGCAACTTTATATTGATTTTGATTGATATAGCCGAGTTGCAACATACGTCCTAAAATCCAGTTGCGACGTTCCAAAGCACGCTCTGGATTGGCAACAGGATTATATTTTGAAGGGGCTTTCGGTAAGCCAGCAATCATTGCCATTTGAGCAATAGATAAATCAGCTAAGCTTTTGTCATAGTAAATTTTAGCTGCGGCAGCAATACCGTAGGCATTTTTGCCTAAGAAAATTTTATTCACGTAAAGCGTTAAAATATCTTCTTTGCTTAAGTTTTGTTCTATTTTTCGAGCCAAGAAGATTTCAGTCAGTTTACGCTTAAGTGTTCTTTCAGGCGTTAAGTAATAGTTCTTTGCAACCTGCATCGTGATTGTTGAGCCACCTGTTTGCACATCTGAGCCAGTTACGGTTTCGCTCAATGCACGCCCTAGACCTTTAAAACTAATTCCACTATGTTCAAAGAAAGACGAATCTTCAGCAGCCAGAAAAGCATGAATAAATTCTTCAGGTATTTGATTATATTCAACAGGAACAGAAAGTTTTCCGCCATATTCAGAAATAAGTTGATTATCTGCTGTATAAACTTGTAATGGCTTTAACAAAGGTGCTTTTTTTAATGAACTCATTTCTGGTAGCGATGGAGCGATGTACAAGTACATACCGTAAAAACCCATTGGTACGGTCAATAAAATTATAATAATCAGCAAAAAAAATGGATGAATGTTTCCACAACAAGATAGCTTTTTCATAACAAGTAAGTTTTAATAGGTGCTAAAGGCAAACTAATTGATGGTCAGTATAACTTCTCATTTAACGGAATGTTAGTTGAGTTTTATATCCGTAAAAAAATTAGACCGTGAGTCTTTAGTTTGTATAGTTGTTGGGGAAAAAAATAATAGGAATTGCATCGTGCTTAGACTTTATCGTAAGCCAAATAAGGGGTTAATGGGAGTAGATATTAGTTCTACTTCTGTAAAGTTATTGGAACTGTCTGTTAAAAATGGTCGCTATTGGGTAGAAAGCTACGGCTTAAGCCCGCTGATCGATGGCAGTGTGGTCGAAAAAAATATCTTAAATGTTGAAAACGTTGCGGATGCTTTAGAGCGCGCAATGAATATTGCAAATCCACAATCATCGAATGCAGCCATTGCAGTCCCAACCTCTATGGTCATTCATAAAGTGATTGAGATGGATGCTGACATGACGGACGATGAACGTGAAGTTCAAATTCGTATGGATGCTGAGCAATATATTCCTTTCCCATTGGATGAAGTCAGTCTTGATTTTGAGGTGTTGCCTGACAAACTGAGCTCATCAAGCCGTGTCAATGTCTTGTTGGTTGCGACGCGAACTGAAAATGTGGATTCTCGTGTAGAAGTTCTTGATTTAGTTGGTGTTACACCCAAAATTGTGGACGTTGAAAGTTATGCTTTAGAGCGTAGTTTTGAAGTGTTCTCTGATACTTTGCCGATTGGTGTAAATCTAGTGGGTATTTTAGATATCGGTCATACCATGACAACACTATCGGTGATGCAAAACGGTAAAATCATCTATACACGTGAGCAAGTTTTTGGCGGTAAGCAACTGACTCAAGACGTTCAAAATCGTTATGGCTTATCGTTTGATGAAGCGGGTCGTGCTAAAAAAGATCGTACTTTGCCAGACGATTACGAGTCTGAAGTATTGATGCCATTCCTAGATGCAGTTGTTCAGCAAGCTGCACGTTCTTTGCAATTCTTTTTCTCCTCTTCGCAATTTAATGAAATTGACCATATTTTGTTGGCTGGTGGTAATGCAAATATCCCAGGTCTACAAAAGTTAATGCAGCAAAAGCTCGGTTATCGAGTCACAGTTGCAAATCCATTTTTACAAATGGGTTTTTCTCCTCAAATTGATCTTCGAAAAATTGAAAATGATGCTCCATCACTCTTGGTGGCGTGCGGATTGGCATTGAGGAGTTTTGATTAATGGCTAAAATTAACTTACTCCCTTGGCGCGATGAGCTAAGAGAACAACGAAAAAAACAATTTATCACTGTTTGTATCGCTGTTGCGTTATTGGCAATTGCGACCATCTTAGCGACATGGTTCTATCTTGATCAAAAATTGAATGATCAAGAGCAAGCGAATCAATTGGTGGTCAGTACCAATCAAAATCTCGATACACAGTTGAAATCACTTGATGGTCTGCAAGAGCGCCGTAATACCGTAATTGAGCGAATGAAATTGATTCAAGGTCTTGAAGGACAAAGACCTGTAACGGTTCGATTGGTAGATGAACTCGTTCGTATTATGCCAACGACTGTGTACGTGACTAAATTTACGCGTACAGGGGATAAATTTACAATTGAAGGAAAAGCTGAGAGTCCAAATGCAGTTGCAGAATTACTTCGTGGCTTAGAAGCTTCGCCATGGTATCGCAATGCATTCATGAACTCATTTTTAGCGGCAGCAGAAAATAAAGAGAAAGTTGCTACTTCTGTTGTGCCTCGTGTGGAAGAGTCTTATGGCACATTTGTTGTCACTGCAGATTTGGGTGAAATCGCTTTGCCAGCTCAAGATAACTCAGCGAATAAGGGGGCTGCACCATGAGTCGTGATGATTTAGATGAACTAGATTCAACATTAGATGCTCCCAAAAAGAAGCCGATGAGTGTCGATAAATTTTTTCAGCAATTCAATACGCTAGACACCAATAATTTTGGTGGTTGGCCAATGTCCGTCAAGATCACCTGCTGGATATTTTTGTTCTTTTTGGTCTGTGCAATTGGCTATTTTTTAGCAATTAAGCCCAAAATGGATGCGATAGATCGAGCGAATGCTCAGGAACAAAATTTGTTGAATGAGTTTAAAGAAAAAGATTCCAAGCTGAGAAATTTACAACAGTATCAGGCTCAGCTACAGCAGATGGAAGCCAGTTTCACTCAACAATTGCAACAATTACCGAAAGATACTGAAATTCCAAGTTTGGTTGAAGATATCAATAGAAAAGGGGTTGAAGCGGGTCTGAAGTTTAAAAATATTCGTCTTGAAAATGAAGTGACGCAAGAATTCTTTATCGAACAGCCGATCTCTATTGAAGCAACTGGTGATTATCATTCATTTGGTAATTTTGTCAGTGGTATTGCAACCTTACCTCGAATTGTGACCTTACATGATTTTGAATTAAGTGCTTCTGCATCGAAAGAAAATAAATCAGATATTCCGACTGTAGATTACAAAATTCAGGCGAAGACTTACCGTTATGTTGCTACAGCGAATGATCTACCTGCTGCTCCAGCTTCAGCGGAAGCACCAGTTGCACAGACGACAGAGGAGCCGAAGTGATGAAAACATTAAAAAGTTCGTTATGTCTAATGACCTTGGCTTTGATGGTTGGATGTGATTCTAGAATTGATGCTGTTAATCAAGAAATGGCCAATATTCGTAGTCAGCCGCCATTGCCGATTGAGCCTGCACCTGTATTTAATCCTGTGCCTGTTTTTCAATATTCAGCACAACAGTTACGTAGTCCAGTATTACCGAATTCATTGGCAAATGAGTTGAAGGTGATGTCAGGTAAACGTGTTTATCCTAACTTTTCAAGACCACCTCAGCCTTTAGAAAGCTATCCATTAGAAACGCTAAGTTTTAAAGGGAGTCTGGTCGGTAAAAATGGTCAAATTATTGCGTTAATTAATTCGCCTGACGGTGAGATTGAAAAAGTTCAACGCGGCAATTACATGGGCGTCAATCAAGGGCGTATTACACAGATTACGCCGACTCGAATTGACTTATTAGAAATCGTACCAGACGGCCGTGATGGATTTATCGAGAGACCAAGAAGCTTGGTTTTACTTGGTCCAGTCGATTAAGATAAGGAATAAAAATGAAAAATAGTGAGCATAATTTTTTGGGTGGGGAAGGTTTTTTCATGAGTTCAAAACTTCGTCAATTTGCATTGGCAACAATCAGTATTGCAATTACACAAGTTGCTACGGCACAAGTCACCATGACCAATGTCGTACCCATGCAAGTGCCTGGACAAGGGACTGAAATTCGTGTGATGTTTAATGGGTTACCACCTCAGCCACAAGCTTATCAGGTAGAAAATCCAGCTCGTTTGATTTTGGATTTTAATCAGGCGAAACAAACCTTAAGTAAAACGAGCATCCCTGTTTCAACCAATGAAGCAAGCTCAGTGGATATTGCATCTGATGATCAACGTGCACGTCTCACTGTAAATTTGAAACAGACAGGTCAATATACAACGCGTGTTGAAGGGAATACTTTCATTCTTAAGATTAATAATGACAGTGCTCCATTAGCAACTCCTGTTTTAGCTCCAGTACAACAGCAACCCACTCATGGATTGGCTGACATTGGTTTCCAGCGTGGTGGAACAGGTGAAGGACAAGTGATTTTGAATCTTCAGAGTGCTAATACACCTGTAGATGTCAAACAACAAGGAAGCAAAGTTGTTGTACGCTTCTTAGGGAATAAAATTCCAGCGCATTTAATTCGTCGACTTAATGTAAATGATTTTGCGACGCCTGTTTCTACAGTTGATGCCTATAATGATGGCTCAAATGGTGTGATTACGATTCAAGCATCGGGTAGCTATGAATATATGGCTTTTCAGGCTGAAGATAAGCTTACGATTAGTTTGAAACGACCTGAGGAGAAAAAAGGGGTTGTGAGTTCTCAAAAAACCACAAACTATGTAGGTAATAAAATCTCTCTTGATTTCCAAGACATTGAAGTAAGACGTGTTCTGCAATTGTTGGCTGATTTCACTGGAATCAACATGGTCGCGGCAGATACTGTGCAAGGAAATATCACACTTCGCTTAAAAGATGTACCTTGGGATCAAGCACTTGATATTATTCTAAAAACTAAGAATCTCGATAAACGTCGTAACGGTAGTGTGATTTGGATTGCGCCTGTTTCTGAGCTGATTAAAGCCGAAGAAGATGAGGCGAAAGCGATTGCACAAAGCGTAAAGTTGGCACCCCTTCAAACTGAATATATTCAGCTGAATTATGCCAAAGTCGCTGATATTGAAAAGTTGATTACCCAAGGTAGAAATAGCTCCAATAGTGGTAGTACAAATAATACAGGTGGCGGAAATGATCCGCTTGGGGATAGTGTTGGATCACTTTTAAGTCCGCGTGGGACGGTTTCAGTTGATCCACGTACCAATACTTTAATTGTGAATGATACAGCTCAAAAAATTGATCAGATTCGTAAGATGATTGATCTACTTGATGTATCTGTGAAACAAGTGATGATTGAGGCTCGTATTGTTCGTGCAACCACCGACTTTTCAAAAGATATGGGTGTGAAGTGGGGGGTGGCTACGACAGATCGTGTTGGTAACAATGACATTATTATTGGTGGTAGTGATAATACGATTTGGAATATCAAAACGCCAGATGATGATGGCAAAGTGACTATTGATCGTCCTAGTAATCTAAACGTAGATCTTGGTGTCGCAAATGCTGCAGGTAAAATTGCCTTTGGTTTGATCAATATGTCTGATTTCATGTTGGATCTTGAGTTGTCAGCATTACAAGCTGATGGTTATGGTGAAGTGATTTCAACACCGAAAGTCTTAACTGCAGATAAACAGCAAGCTAAAGTGGCATCGGGTTCTCAAATCCCATATCAATCTGCTGAAGGCGGTGGGCAAAATGCAGTGTCTACAACTGAGTTTATTGATGCGACATTGAGCTTAGATGTCACCCCAAGTATTACCCCTGATGGTAAAGTTCAAATGAAATTGAACATTACCAGTGATACTCCAGGAGCACCAACGCCAACGGGTCAGTTGACGATCAACAAAAATGCAATAGAAACCAATGTGCTTGTTGATAATGGTGAGACCGTGGTATTGGGTGGTATTTTTGAACAAGAATCACGTTCTGTACAAACTAAAGTACCATTCTTAGGTGATTTGCCTGCGATTGGACGTTTATTCCGTCGTGATTCTAAATCTGATAGCAAACGTGAGCTGTTAATCTTTGTGACACCAAGAATTGTTAATGACAGTCAATCTAGAAATCATTAATATACTTTCAATGAAAGCAATTCAATAGGTGACTCCTTGCAAAGCAAAGAGTTTGAATCCCTACCGAATATCTATTTGGTAGGGCCCATGGGAGCAGGAAAAACAACTGTTGGTCGACATCTGGCAGATCTACTTCATCGAGAATTCGTTGACAGTGATCATGAAATAGAAAGAAAGACTGGAGCGACCATCCCATGGATATTTGAAAAAGAGGGTGAGCAAGGATTCCGTTCAAGAGAATCTTTAGTCATTGATGACTTAACATCTAAAAATAATTTGGTTGTTGCAACGGGTGGTGGTGCTGTTACACAGGCGATAAACCGTAAAAACTTAAACCAACGTGGTATCGTGATTTATCTATATACCCCTGTAGAAATCCAATTACAACGCACATACCGTGACAAAAATCGTCCTTTGTTACAGGTGGAAAACCCTGAACAAAAGTTACGTGATCTCCTTAATGTTCGTGATCCTTTGTACCGTGAAGTTGCTCATCATATTATTGAGACCAATCAAGGTGCTGCACGAGATTTGGCTCAAAAAATTTTACAATTGATTATTTCTAAAGAAATTTCAACTATTTAAAAGCGACTGGTATTTTTATCATGCAAACCCTTTTTGTTGAATTAGGCGACAGACGTTATCCTATTTTCATTGGCAGTCATTTAAATCCCAAAGAATTACTCGAACCTTATATACATGGTCAGCAGGTCATGATTGTGACCAATACAACGGTTCAGCCGCTGTATTTAGAGAATTACGTTGCTGCTGTTGAAGCGTTAGGAAAAAAGGTTAAAACATGTGTTCTGCCTGATGGTGAGAAATATAAAAATAGTGAGCACTTAAATCTCATTTTTGATGCGCTATTAGAAGCAGGTTTTAATCGTGATTGTACCGTGCTTGCATTAGGTGGTGGTGTCATTGGAGATATGGCAGGTTTTGCATCCGCATGTTTCCAGCGTGGGGTTTATTTTATTCAAGTGCCTACAACCCTATTGTCACAAGTCGACTCAAGTGTCGGTGGAAAAACAGGAATCAATCATCCTTTGGGTAAAAATATGATTGGTGCTTTCCAGCAACCTCAAGTGGTTCTTGCGGATATGGCACAGCTCAAAACTTTACCTGAGCGTGAGCTATCAGCGGGTCTGGCTGAAGTCATTAAATATGCGTTATTGGGTGATATCGAGTTTCTTGCATGGCTTGAAGCACACATGGATGGGCTGGTTAAGCGAGATCCAGAGCTTTTGGCTGAAGCAGTCTATCGTTCTTGTGCACATAAGGCACGCATCGTCGCGAACGATGAAAAAGAACAGGGGGAACGCGCTTTACTCAATCTTGGGCATACTTTTGGTCACGCGATTGAATCTTATCTAGGTTATGGTGAATGGTTGCACGGCGAAGCAGTGGCTACGGGTATGGTCATGGCAGCGGATTTATCTCATTTGATGGGATGGATAAGTGAGCAAGAGCTTGAACGTACAAAAAAAATCATTCAACGTGCAAATTTACCGATAAAATGCCCACAGATTCCTTTAGATGACTTTTTAGCTTATATGTCTCATGACAAAAAAGTGCTGAATGGTCAGCTACGTTTGGTATTAATGAAAAAGCTTGGGCAAGCGATTATTACCAAAGAATTTGATATTGAACTGATGAAACAAGCGATTATTCGTAATCAAAATTAGAATAAAGGTAAGGTATGGCGACAGTAAAACAATCACATTGGCAAAGTATTCAGCATAATATTTGGTTGATTGGTGGTGTACTGTCGCTTATTTTTGCCATTATTTTTTGGATGATGACGGATACCAGAAAGCTGACAACACAGTCAAAAAAGGTTGAGGATACGCCCGTCAGCATTCAACCTGAAAAAGTCGCTGCAACCACGAATTTAGGTGGCTTAACAGAACAAGTTCGTCCATTACAAACAACAACTCGATTTATTGCATCTGGAAATCATTTGGCAGAATTTCGTGGAACGAAGTTTATTCAAGAAAATCATAAAAATTATACGGTTGAATTGTTTAGATCGACCAACGAAGATATTGTGAAAAGTTTTCTTCTGAAACAAATAGATCGTAAAGGTCTCATTTACTTCCGCTTAAGTGGAGAGGATCAAGTAGAGCAGTATGTCTTGTCTTTTGGACAATTTAAGAATGAAAAAGATGCTAAGGATCAATTGCAGAAACTCCAGATTCAATTTCCACCCTCAGTGAAGCCGAAAGTTGTTCAATTTAAGCAATTTGATGGATATGTGAATGATTTGGGTTCTGAAGAGTTAGTGGGATCTAATAAGATCTATGAAGTGAAATTAAGATCCGCACCTGTTCCGATTATTGATGAAAGTTTATTGGCACGATTATCACCACCATCAAATACGGTTGATCCAGCAAAGGCAACCACCAGCACCACCATTACGCGTAAAGATCAAACGGGTAAAGTTGTGGATGTACAACGCTCTCAAACATCTGTTGATACGCCTAAACAAACTGAAAATAAACCTACAACGACTGAAAAGAGAGTGGCTGATCAGCAAATCAGCGATCCATTTAATTAAAATAGTTCTAAAATAGCGCAATTTGCTGTATATAAAATACTAATCGCCCATTTTTAGTGCGATTATGTTGTCTTAAAATAATGCAATAATAATTTACTGAATATAGATCACCAATTCTAAATTGATAAAAGTGAATTATAAGTTTGGCACAAATATTGCTTCATTAGAGCGCTGGTTCTAAGCATTGTCCCTATTATGGAGCGAAAAACTAGAAGCAGTGACCGATTAAAGGATGTATCGCTGCGTTAAATAAGTGCAATGAACACAACTTATTTTAGGCATAAATTCAGAATCATGAATGAGAAATGCGAATACAAACAAGACATCGTAAATGAATAATTGAACAAGATTTGCCCCTAGGGCCATGTTGATAAGAAGGGTACGCTATGCACATGCCATCGCCTAATACTGTAGCTCCCGCTAAAGGTCTATACCAACCGGATGAGTTTAAAGATAACTGTGGTTTCGGATTAATCGCCCATATGCAAGGCGATGCGAGTCATGATTTAGTCAAGACCGCGATTCATAGTTTAAGTTGTATGACGCACCGTGGTGGTATTGCTGCAGATGGCAAGACTGGTGATGGATGTGGTCTGCTTTTAGCGATGCCTAAAGCATTCTTTCGTGCTGAAGCAAAAAAACTCAGTGACATTACCTTAAGCGAAATCTTTGCTGTGGGTACGGTATTTCTCAATCTTGACCCTGCAATTGCGGCACATTCCAAACAAGTACTTGCAAAGGAAATCGAATCTGAAGGTTTGAAAGTATTGGCATGGCGTGTTATTCCGACCAATGTGGATGCTTTGGGCTCGATCGCTTTACAATCGATGCCTGCTTTTGAGCAAATCATTGTGAATTGTCCAATGGGTGTGACTGAGGTTGAATTCAACCGTAAATTGTTCCTAGCGCGTCGTCGTGCAGAACAGCATTTAACGCAAGACACGTCTTTCTACGTCACTACATTATGTTCGACTGTGATCAGCTATAAAGGCTTAATGATGCCTGAAGCAATCGCAGATTTTTATACTGATCTAGCAGACCCATTATTAGCATCTCATATTGTGGTATTCCACCAACGATTCTCAACCAATACGCTTCCACGTTGGCCATTGGCCCAACCATTCCGTTATTTAGCGCACAATGGTGAAATCAACACGATCACTGCCAACCGTAACTGGGCAATGGCACGTACGCCTAAATTTGAAAATCCATTGCTTCCGGGTTTAACTGAGCTAAACCCAATTGTGAACCGTACAGGTTCGGACTCTTCTAGCTTAGACAATATGCTTGAGATCTTGGTGGGTGGGGGTATGGACTTTTTCCGTGCGCTACGCATGCTGGTGCCACCCGCTTGGCAAAATGTTGAAACTTTAGATGCAGATTTACGCGCATTTTATGAATTTAACTCTAAACATATGGAAGCGTGGGATGGTCCTGCAGGTCTTGTGATTCAAGATGGTCGTCATGCGATCTGTATGCTAGACCGCAATGGTTTACGTCCAGCGCGTTGGGTGATTACCAAAAATGGCTATATCACTTTAGCCTCTGAAATTGGGGTTTGGGGATATCAACCAGAAGATGTGGTATCTAAGGGTCGTGTCGGTCCGGGTCAAATCTTAGTGATTGATACCTTCACAGGCAAAATGCTGGATACCAAAGATGTCAGCAATCACTTGAAAAAAATGCGTCCATATCGTGAATGGTTACGCGAAAATTCTGTACGTGTACACGGCAGTCCTGAGCTTGAAGAATACTTATGTGATCAAGGCTTAAAAGGCGATGATCTAAAAGCAGCTCAGAAAATGTTCATGGTGACTTTTGAAGAGCGTGATCAATTGCTTCGTCCAATCGCTGAAAGTGGTCAAGAAGCGGTTGGTTCGATGGGTGATGACACCCCAATGGCCGTATTGTCTCGTCAAGTGCGTCATGTGACGGATTATTTCCGTCAACAGTTTGCTCAGGTGACCAATCCGCCGATCGATCCTTTACGTGAATCGATCGTGATGTCACTCGAGACCTGTTTGGGTCGTGAGCAAAATGTGTTTGAGCAAAGTCCAGAGCATGCAGATCGTCTGATTATTTCAAGCCCTGTACTTTCAAATTCGAAAATGCATCAAATCCGTACGCTGGGTCGTAAAGGCTACGAAATTGCTGATATCGATTTAAACTATCCAGAAGAAGAAGGTTCTGAGGCTGCAATTTCACGGATTTGTGAACAGGCTGCACAAGCGATTCGTCAGGGTAAAACATTACTGGTGATTTCGGATCGTAAAATTCGTCAAGGTTTCTTACCTGCCAATGCGGCAATGGTCACTGGTGCAATTCATCACCATTTAATTCAAGTTGGCCTACGTACTGATGCCAATATTATCGTTGAGACAGCGCTTGCGCGTGACCCGCATCAATTTGCTGTGATTCTAGGTTTTGGTGCGACTGCGATTTATCCATATTTGGCGTATGACGTGATCAATGACTTGATTGCTAAAGGCGAGTTATTGGGTGATCCCATTCATGCTCAGGCGAATTTCCGTAAAGGCATTGAGAAAGGCTTGCTTAAAGTCCTGTCTAAAATGGGGATTTCCACTGTTGCCTCCTATCGTGGAGGTCAGTTGTTTGAAGCGGTGGGGCTTTCAGATGAAGTGGTTGCGAAATGCTTTACAGGCGTACCAAGTCGTATTAAAGGTGCAACATTTGTTGACCTTGAAAATGATTTGAAAAAATTGGCTGACTTGGCTTGGAAATCTCGTAAGCCAATCGAGCAAGGTGGTTTACTCAAATTCGTATTCGATAAGGAATATCATGCTTTTAACCCAGATGTGATTAATGCTTTGCATAAATCTGTACGTTCAGGTCAGTATGCTGACTTTAAAGAATATGCAGAGTTGGTGAATAACCGTCCTGTTGCAACGATTCGTGATTTACTCAAACTCAAAACAGACCATTCAATTCCACTCGATCAAGTGGAAGCAGTTGCAGAAATCCTGCCACGCTTTGATTCGGCAGGCATGTCACTTGGGGCGTTGTCACCTGAGGCACATGAAGCAATTGCCATTGCCATGAACACCATTGGGGGTAGGTCTAACTCGGGTGAGGGCGGTGAAGATCCTGCACGTTATGGCACCATTCGTAACTCGAAAATTAAGCAAATTGCATCCGGTCGTTTTGGTGTAACACCAGCGTATCTAACCTCAGCTGAAGTGTTACAGATTAAAGTTGCACAAGGTGCAAAACCGGGTGAAGGCGGTCAGTTACCGGGTGGTAAGGTCAATGGCCTCATTGCACGTTTACGTTATTCAGTGCCAGGTGTGACATTGATTTCACCTCCACCGCATCATGACATTTACTCGATTGAAGATTTATCACAGCTGATCTTTGACTTAAAACAAGTCAATCCTCAAGCCATGGTGTCAGTCAAACTGGTGTCTGAACCAGGTGTCGGTACGATTGCCGCAGGTGTGGCCAAAGCCTATGCCGATTTCATTACCATTTCAGGTTATGACGGTGGTACAGCAGCATCACCATTGTCTTCAATTCATCACGCAGGTTCGCCGTGGGAATTGGGGTTAAGTGAAGCACATCAAGCATTACGTGTGAATGACTTACGTGGCAAAGTACGTGTACAAACCGATGGTGGCTTAAAAACGGGTCTGGACGTAGTCAAAGCTGCAATTTTGGGTGCTGAAAGTTTTGGTTTTGGTTCAACACCAATGATTGCATTGGGTTGTAAATACCTTCGTATTTGCCATTTAAATAACTGTGCAACAGGTGTTGCGACTCAACAAGACCATTTACGTCAAGAACACTACATTGGTGAGCCTGAAATGTTGATTAATTTCTTCCATTTTATTGCGGAAGAAACGCGTGAATGGCTCGCGGCACTGGGTGTTTCAAGCTTAAAAGATTTGATAGGTCGTACTGATTTACTGGAAATGCTTCCAGGTGAAACTGAAAAACAGGGACATTTGGATTTAACTGCACTGCTTGAGTCACATCCTGCGGCTGAAGGTAAGGCACAGTACTGTCAAGTTGAAGGCAATGCCCCATTTGATAAAGGTGTGTTGGCTGAGAAAATGGTGGCTGAAATGCTACCTGCGATTGAAGCGGGTACAGGCGGTGAATATCATTTCACCATTGGTAACTGTGACCGTTCAATTGGCGCACGTATTTCAGGTGAAATTGCACGCCGCTATGGCAACTTAAGTATGGAAGCCCATCCGGTAAAAATGAATTTAACCGGTACTGCGGGTCAGTCTCTCGGTGTGTGGAATGCGGGTGGTTTGCATATCAAACTTGAAGGTGATGCAAATGATTACGTGGGTAAAGGCATGGCAGGTGGTCGTATTTCAATCTTCCCACCCAAAGGTTCACCATTCCAAACCCAAGAAACCGCGATCATTGGTAATACGTGTTTGTACGGCGCAACAGGCGGTAAGTTGTTTGCTGCGGGTACAGCAGGTGAGCGTTTCGCTGTGCGTAACTCAGGTGCATTTGCCGTGATTGAAGGTGCAGGCGATCACTGTTGTGAATATATGACTGGCGGTATTGTCACGGTGTTGGGTAAAGTCGGGCATAACTTCGGTGCAGGGATGACCGGTGGTTTCGCGTATGTGCTGGATTTGGAGAATGATTTTGTCGATCATTATAATCATGAGCTGATTGAGCTGAACCGTATTTCAACCGAAGCGATGGAAGAACATAAAGACTTCTTAAGTCGTATTTTAGATGAACACATTGCTGAAACAGGTAGTGCTTGGGCGTACAAGATCCGTAACGAGTTTGATTTTTATAGCCGTAAATTCTGGCTGGTGAAACCCAAAGCTGCCAATTTGCAGACGTTATTAAAAACAACTCAAGCTGATCCACAATAATTCCACTACCGCAGATAGATAGGCAAGTGCTGCTGATGAATAAACAAGCTGCACTGACCCACGGAGAGAGACATGGCAGAGCGCCTAAACAATGACTTTCAATTTCTGGATGTCGCACGCCAGGATCCAGAGAAAAAAGATCTCAACGTCCGCAAAGCGGAGTTTGTGGAAATTTATAAACCCTTTACAACGGAAGTGGCTGCAAACCAAAGTCATCGTTGTTTAGGGTGTGGTAACCCCTATTGTGAATGGAAATGTCCAGTTCACAACTACATTCCAAACTGGTTAAAATTGATCGCAGAAGGACGTATTTTCCAAGCGGCAGAACTGTGCCACCAAACCAATACCTTGCCTGAAGTCTGTGGTCGCGTCTGTCCACAAGATCGTTTATGTGAAGGGGCATGTACCCTAAATGATGGTTTTGGTGCAGTCACCATTGGTAATGCAGAAAAATATATTAATGATACAGCCTTCGCTTTGGGTTGGCGTCCTGATATGTCACAAGTGAAATGGACTGACAAAAAAGTCGCAATCATTGGTGCCGGTCCTGCGGGTCTAGGCTGTGCAGATATTTTGGTTCGCGCTGGGGTAAAACCAATCGTATTTGATAAGCGCCCTGAAATTGGTGGTTTACTGACCTTTGGTATTCCAGAATTTAAAATGGAAAAAGACGTGATGAAACGCCGTCGTGAAATTTTCACAGGTATGGGTGTTGAATTCCGTCTCAATACTGAAATTGGTACAGATGTCACCATTGATCAATTACTCGCAGAATATGATGCAGTATTCATGGGTATGGGTACCTATACCTACATGAAAGGTGGTTTTGCAGGTGAAGATCTTGAGGGTGTTTATGATGCGCTTGATTTCCTGATAGCCAATGTCAACCGTACTCAAGGCTGGGAAAAAGATCCATCTGAATACATTAGTGTTGAAGGCAAAAAGGTGATTGTTCTAGGTGGTGGTGACACGGCAATGGACTGTAACCGTACTTCAATTCGTCAGGGCGCAGAATCAGTAACCTGTGCTTACCGTCGTGATGAAGAAAATATGCCAGGTTCACGCCGGGAAGTGAAAAACGCACGTGAAGAAGGTGTTGCTTTTGCATTTAACCGTCAACCGATCGAAATTGTAGGTGAAAATGGCAAAGTGACCGGCGTTAAAGTGGTGACCACTCAATTGAGTGAGCCAGATAGCCGAGGTCGCCGTAGTCCTGAACCGATTCCAGGTTCTGAAGAGATTTTACCTGCCGATGCCGTGCTTCTAGCATTTGGTTTCCGTACAAGTCCAGCGGATTGGTTCACTGGTGTAAATATCGGATTAGATGGATCTGGTCGTGTGGTGGCAGCTGAACAGCAAGAATATAAATTCCAAACTTCAAATCCCAAAATCTTTGCCGGTGGTGATATGGTTCGCGGTTCAGACTTGGTGGTAACAGCCATTTGGGAAGGTCGTCAAGCTGCTGAAGGTATACTCGATTATTTAGAGATTTAATCTAAATCTGATCTTTTACAATTAAAAATCCCACAAATGTGGGATTTTTTGTAATGATTGATCCCTATTGTCCGACATTCAGCTGAACGCATGTGATATGAAGGTAGTTTTAAATATTCAATAAAAACAGTAATTAATGAATGATCAAAGCATTGAGATTGATGATTTAGTGTAGCTGTATTGGCAAAATGTTTATTTTGACGGATTCACTGATTTTTTAGGCAATATACAATTGAATCGCTTATGACAGTATATAAAAAACAAAAGTCAAAGTAGGGTACAGCGATGACAATTACTCAAGTGGCGCAAGAAAAATCATACCTAAACCGCCCGAAAGCGTTGGGTATCAAAGTCCGTCGTCTCAGTTATAATCCAAAAGCAATTAAGCGACATTTCTTTGCTGATTCTCCAGTGATGTCACATTTACTGACTGCACTCTCTTCAACCTTTCCAATAGGTGAGCAGTTCTTTGTACACAGTGTGCGTAATGTTCGTGACAAAGTGACGGATAAAACCTTGCAAGCACAGATTGCCGCGTTTATCGGTCAGGAGGCGATGCACTCTAAAGCACATGCAGAATTTAATGATGCATGGCGTCGTGACGACTACCAGCTCGATAGTTTTCAGGCATGGCTCGCACGTCGTGATGAATTTATCCGTACAGTCCATCCTAAATTACAACTTGCGATTACCTGTGCATTTGAGCATTTCACTGCATTGCTCGGTGGCTATATCTTACGAAATCCACAAGTATTAAGCACTTTAGATGAAGATGCGATGAAACTTTGGGTGTGGCATGCGATTGAGGAAATTGAGCATCGTGCTGTTGCATTTGATGTTTATCAGTCTGTGTATAAAGATGACAAGGTTCGCCGTAGCGTCATGCGTAGTGTTACGACAGGTTTTGCAAGCTTAACGTTTTATTCTGCAAGTCGTTTATTTATTCAAGATCGACGTAAAAGTTTACCGAAAGTTTCGGGCAATCTTTATGGTTTTTATCTCATCTCAAAAATGCTCATCGAGCTCATTCCTGAATATTTGTCCTATTACAAAAAAGATTTTCATCCCTCAGAGATTGATTACACAGAGATAGTGAGCTATTGGAAAGAGAAATTAGCCGTAGATTATCAAATGGAAAGTTTCCAAGAAGACTCGCAACCTGCCATGCTGTATAGCTAAGCTTGAATATCAGTGGAATAAAAAAACCTCACATTGTGAGGTTTTTTTATTCGCTTGAATGAGATTAGTTATTGAATTGATCATTTCTAAATTGTTTGATTTTACGTTGTCTCTGCCAAGGTAATGGTCGATCAATGGCTTCTGATACATCACCTGAAGTCGATCTTAAACGTAAATGAATGGCGGCCTGTGCAATAAGATTGGCTGATACGGGCGCTGTAATAAAAGCCAGTAACGTAATCAGTAATTCTGCAAAACCTAAACGACCATGGAAAGCAGCATAAATCATGGCTGCAATCAAAAAACTACCTAAACCCAAAGTACTGGATTTGGTCGGTGCATGTAAGCGCATGAAAAGATCGGGCAATTTCACCATCCCAATCCCGCCCACGATGGTGAAAAATGCCCCGATGATTAAGAAAAGAGACACCAAAATTTCCATCAAAAGTTGAGTTGTCATCAGAGTGCTCCTAGTCGATCACATGGCCGGTCGTAAAGTAACGCGCCAAAGCGGCGGTTGAAACAAATCCAAGCATAGCGACCAATAAAGCGCCTTCAAACATGGATGTGGTTGCCCAATAAATTCCAAGGATCACCACCAGACAGGTCGCATTTAAAAATAAGGTATCCAGTGCCAAGAGTCGGTCTACGATGGAAGGACCAATCACTAGACGGAACAAACATAGGAGCATTGAAATCGTCACTGCGATCAAGCAAATACCCAATGCATACGGCAATATGGTCATGCGTCCTCTCCTTGTTCAACACTAAAAATAGCCATTAAAGGGGCTTCATAACGTGCTTTGATCTCTAAAATATCAGCATCTGGATCATCGGTACTGAGTGAGTGAACCAAGATATCACCACGTTCTTGATCGATACCCGCGCTGACCGTTCCAGGCGTTGTGGTGATAATCATTGCAAGTAATGAATTTACTTGTTCATGATCAGTATCTAAAGGCACACGAAACCATTTAGGATGGAGTTTGTCTGTTGGCCCAAGTACCTGCTTGGCTACACGCACGTTACAGACAATAATGTCCCAGAGCACCACAAAAGCAAGCTTGATGGCCAAATCCCAATGAATATTGGGTGTGCGTACAATAAAGGGTTGAATCATTTTTGGGATGATGAGTGCCAAAATACTCGCGACGATAATATCGAATAATTCAGCACTATTTCCAAGCATCAACCAGCTCATCGCCACAATCACAGAAACAAATGGATGGGGCAAAATTCGGTAAAATAATGAATTTTTGGGTTCCATTTATTGCTCCATCGGCTTCAATTGAGACAAGTCTTGTTCTTGTTTCACGTCTTGCTCTTGTTGTTGAATTTGACGCTGTTTGTACTCAGAAATATGTTCACCGTCTAAGGTTTTTTCACTGATGATATAAGGGATCAATCGAGCATTGGGATCTGCGGATTCACCATTATATTTAGTTTCAGGTAAATAGTGAGGATCAAAAGGCTGAACACTAATCACTTTATTTTCATTGTCTAACTTCAGTACAGCATCATAATACAACTGAGGATTTTTTAACTGAGCACTGGTTTTTTCAAGGTATTGCATAATTGGATGCGCAAATACGACATACAACATTAAGCCTGAAAGCATCAGATAAATGGTTTTATCATTTCTGAGCGGTGCTCGATTGGGTAAGTTGGCATACTCTTCAAAAGCTTTTTCTTTTGGATCTGTTTCTGGCGCAGTTGACCGCCAAAACAAAACAAAACCAACGCGTGTGAATGCAATAATGCTCAGCAAACTGACGATTAAAATCGTTATGATAATGGTCAGTTGATAAGGCGAAGAATGAGAGGCTTGTAAAACAAAGACTTTACCAAAGAAGCCACTAAAAGGAGGCAATCCTGCCATCATCAATGCAATGATAAAGAAGCAAATGGACACTAAAGTGTTTTGTTTCATCACCGGTGCATTTTTGAAATGATCTTTAAATTGACCACGCTGAGAAGTAATCCAACCACTGAGTAAATAAAATGCCGCAGCAATAATGGTACTGTGTACAAGATAATAAAGTGCTGCAGTCCAAGCATCAGTGGTCATCAAAGATAAAGCAACGATGATGGTCCCAATTGAAGATAAGATCATGAAGCCAATGAAGCGTCGTAAACGCTCTGAGCCAATAGCGCCAATGACACCATAAACGGACGTGATCAAGCCAATTGGAAGCAAGATATTACTGAGAATGTTCTGAACGTATTCATCATTAAAGACCGTGCCATTTACACGCAAAATCGCATAAATGCCAACTTTGGTCATGATGGTAAAAATGGCTGCAACAGGCGTTGTGGCAACGGCATAAGTTTTCGGTAGCCAAAAACCAACAGGTAAAATCGCAGCTTTAATCGCAAATACAACAAAAAGGAGGAAACCACCTGAAACGGCCAATTGGTATTGATCAGGCTCTAATGTTGGCAAAAGTCGGCTGACATCTGCCATATTTAGACTACCCACACTGCCATAAATCATCCCTAAACCAATCAGGAATAAAGCTGATGCGAGCAGGTTAATGGTGACGTAATGCACACCCAGTTGGAAACGTACTTTACCTTGTCCATGCAGTAGTAGCACATAAGATGCCATCAACAAGACTTCGAAGAACACGAACAGGTTAAATAAGTCACCTGTTAAAAATGCGCCACACAGTCCCATCATCAGGAAATGACACATCGCGTGGAAGTATCGACCACGTTCATCCCATTCCTTACTGGCGAACCAAATTAATGGCAGGGCAAGGGCATAGGTCAGTATCAACATAAATGCCGATAGTCGATCTAATACCAAGACGATACCAAATGGTGCATTCCATTCACTGAGTTGGTAGACGATGACCTGTCCGTTATTTGCCATCAACAAATAACTGATCGCCGTAACAAAACCGAGTGACATCGAGGTGAAACTGATGCCACGACGCCAAGGTTGACGCCAGTCATGTGCTAAAGAACCTGACCCTGGATTACCCAGCAAAAGCAGTATAAAGGCTGTAAATCCGGGAATTAAAATACTCAGAATTGGAGCGTGACTTTGCCAAAATTCGATAAAATTCATCATTAAGGCTCATCCTCACGTGGATCGAAATGTATCGGATCCTCTTTGGAGTCGACATGATCTGTACCTGATTCATAGCGACTACGTAGAGCCAATTGCACAATAAAAGCAGTCGTAGCAAAGCCAATTACAATTGCAGTCAACACTAAAGCCTGAGGGAGTGGGTCAGTGACTTGAGTGGCATGGGTTAAAATGGCAGGAGAACTCATTTGAACGCGCCCCATGGCGAATAAAAATAAGTTCACTGCATAGCCAATCATTGCCAAACCTAGTACCACTGGAAATGTACGTGCACGTAAAATTAAATAAACACCTGTAGCAACCAATAGTCCAATAGCAGATGCGAGTAAAAATTCTAAACTAATCATTAATTACCCCTTAGGAACTGGACCTGTAATACTAGTGTTACGGGAGTCACCAAGGACAGAAATCATCAACATGGTTGCACCCAGTACAGTGACATAAACGCCGACGTCAAATGCAGCGGCTGAAGCCAAGTGCATTTTTCCAAGCAGGGCAGGTTCTACAAATATGTGTGCACTGGTCAGGAATGGTCGATCCCAATACCAAGCCGCAACACCGGTGAGTCCTGCAAACATGAGTCCAAATCCAATCCAGATTTCGTATAAACGACCTGATTTTGCACGTAATAACTGTTCAGCTTGATCTTGACCTAAGGCGATATATTGAATCACCAAAGCCATAGAGGTAATTAAGCCTGCGATAAATCCACCGCCCGGTAAGTTATGACCACGAAGGAAAATGTAAAGACTGACCACTAAAGCGATGGGTAATACCCATGATGCAGTAATACGAAGCATCAATGGAGAAGGATTAAAGCGATAGCTTAAGCCTTGGGTAATGGTTGTACCGTGAGCACGCATACCATCCATCATGCACAGTGCGCCAATCGCAGCGATGCCGAGAACGGTGATTTCACCGAAGGTATCAAAACCACGGAAGTCGACTAGAATGACATTGACTACGTTCGAACCCCCACCGAGAGGGATAGATTGCTGCAAGAAGAACCACGAGATTGAATTATGGTCACGTGTCATGACGAGCCATGCAATCCAACCTATCCCTAAACCTGCCACAATCGCAATCAAGGCATCCCGCCAACGACGTGTTATCGAAGATTCATAAGGTGTAAGTTGAGGAAGCAGTGATAAGCTCATTAGTAGAAGAACAGTGGTTACCACATCTACCGTGATTTGCGTCAAGGCTAAATCAGGCGCTGAAAGCGTCAGGAAAACCATGGTGACGACGAGACCGACAGCCCCACTGATCAGCACCGCTTTAATACGTTCGTGATGGAACCACAACATCATCCAACAGGCTGAGAACAGTAATAACCAAAGTACAATGGCAATCAATGGTGCATGAGTCAGTTCACGAGCCCCGGTACTTAAACCTTGATTGAGCAATGGAATCGATGCCATCACGACAGCGAAAATGACGATGAGTAAAAGATAAGTTTGTAGCGAGCCAGTTTCAGTTGCGCGTTTAAATTTACGTGACTGGATGAGAAGTTGTTTCAGGAAACGCTCAAATAATAATTTGCCTTGAAACGCTCCCAACGCTGGGTCCAAGTCAATATCACGGAGTTTACCGCCTTTGGCCAATGCAAAGTAGAAGATGACACCACCAACCAATGCAATCGCACTCATCAGCAAAGGCACATTAAAGCCATGCCAAATTGCGAGATGAACGCCTTCAAATGCAGGCTGACTAATACTTGCTCTCGCCCCAGCATTGACAATATTTTCAAGCAAGAGGGCAGGCATGATCCCGACTGCAATACATAGTGTTGCCAATAAAATGGCAGGTGCACGCATACCGACATGCGGTTCATGCGCATCTTTCTTTGGAACATCACGACCAATATCCCCATCGAAGAATACGCCGTGAACCAAGCGCACTGAATAAGCGACAGCAAATAAACCTGCCAGCGTTGCGACAATTGCAGCAGTGACGACAAATCCACCTGATAAATTTGCTAAGAGTTCAGTAAAGAACATTTCCTTCGACAAGAAACCATTGGTGAACGGTACGCCTGCCATTGCAGCAGCCGTGATCATGGTCAATGTTGCTGTAAATGGAAGCAGTTGCCAGATGCCACTGAGTTTACGTAAATCACGTGTACCCGTTTCATGATCGATAATACCCGCGATCATGAACAATGCCGCTTTAAATGTCGCATGGTTAATAATATGGAACACGGCAGCGGCAACGGCTAATGGAGAGCCAATCCCCAATAAACAAATAATGAGACCCAAATGACTAATCGTTGAATACGCCAATAAGCCTTTTAAGTCTTCTTTAAAAATGGCAAAGAATGCTGCCATACACAGCGTGAACAAGCCAACGGTAGTCACTACATTATGATACAGCGCTGAACCGACAAAAATTGGCATTAAGCGTGCCAGTAAGAAAATCCCAGCCTTAACCATCGTTGCTGAATGCAGATAAGCAGACACTGGCGTTGGCGCAGCCATGGCATTTGGAAGCCAAAAATGAAATGGGAATTGCGCACTTTTGGTGAAAGCACCTAAAAGAATCAGCAATAAAATCGGAACAAAATAAGGGCTGGCTTGGATCATTGGCCCCATAGTCACCAGTTGGTCAATTTGATACGTCCTTGTCACTTGCCCAATCAGGATAAAACCACCCAGCATGGCTAAGCCACCCATGCCCGTAATGGTCAGTGCCATACGTGAGCCACGTTGTGCAGCTTCGTAATTACTCCAATAACCGACGAGTAAGAAGGACGAAATGCTGGTGAGTTCCCAAAAAACCAAAAGAATAATTAAATTATTAGAGAGAGAAATACCCAACATCGCTGCCATAAAGAGCATGAGTAAGGCATAGAGCTTACTTAACGAATTTTTTGGATTTAAATAATAGTAAGCATAAATATAAATCAGCGTACCAATGCCTGTAATTAATAGGGCGAAAATTAAGCCCAAGGCGTCTAAGCGAAAGCTGAAATCGATTCCTAACTGCGGTAACCATTGCCAACTTTCTAATACGGGAAAGCCATCAAATACTTGTTTTGCCTGAGCCAGTAATAATCCAAAACTACTTAAACTGACCCCGATTGCCCCTAAAGCTGTTACCCCACGCGAGAATTTTTGCAGCCAAAGGACGAGAAACGTGCCAAGTATTAACGGTAACAATATAATAATCGGTAACACACTCATATCCATAGTGTTGATATAGGTCGAAACCTATGATGAGTCTTAATCTTTCAATGATTTGAGGATAGCAAAGAGACATCCAACTGCTTAAATATTGAAAGCCGAACTGTATAAATGATTTTAAGCCAAGTTGTGTTGCGCAACCTGAGAAATTAAATGTGAAAAGATTGATATTTTTCACAAAAAATGAATGTTAATGATATTATTACATGAGCAAAATAACATCAAACTTTTTTGCATTCACCATACAAGAATATCGCATTTCATTCAAAGTGTTGTGACTATTTATCTATTTTATGGTCAAAACACTTTTCATTGTTAGCGTAATTTACATTACAGTTTTTCTTTAGATAGTTGATCGTCTCCACCCAAGAGTTTGATCAACTCTTGCTGTTGTTCTGCATTTAGATTTTGAAAATGTTCAAACATTTTTTCGACGTCTGAACTCGGATCAGGTTCTTGCAGAACGTCATCGCTGATATTGAAATCTTGCCCCAATAAATTTTGATAAATCGAATCCATTGAGATTTTTGAAGAAGCTAAGTCGATTTCTTCTATGTGTTTATTTTCCAATTTTAAATATTGATATTGTTCTGCATGTTCTAACAAATCATCACTGGTGCCTGACACGATCATTTGAATATTGGGAAAGGCTTGATTTAAACGCAATAAAATATTTTGAGTGGAATATTGATCCAATTGAGCATCAATACTGTCGATCAATAGGATGCCATTCCCCTCGAGACAAGGGAATAAACTATTCGGATTTAATAAACTTAAACGACGGACAATGTCACCCACTAGAGCAACCCAATTTTTTATGGAGTTCGACAGTTGTTGATACGCGATGTCTTGATTGTTATAGCACACCATCAATTGTAATTTAGGTTGATATTCCAAATACAGATCCGTAATGTCTGGAATCACAATATTTAAAGCTTTTTTAAGCGCATTTAAACTCGGACTGTGGAGTTGCGCGTGGGCTTGAAATAAGCTTTTCGTGAATTCAATACTTTTATCATCATCTTCAATAATGCTTTGAGCTGTACTTTTTAATGCTTTG
The DNA here is from genome assembly GCF_059515865.1 of Acinetobacter sp. CY73. NCBI lineage: Bacteria > Pseudomonadati > Pseudomonadota > Gammaproteobacteria > Moraxellales > Moraxellaceae > Acinetobacter > Acinetobacter sp. CY73. The sequence goes on from NZ_JCAKMZ010000002.1 coordinate 74,422, forward strand.
GCATCTATGAGAATTTGTTGAAATAGATTCGCAGCTTGTGCATTTTCAATATCACTAATTTCACGGAACCATTCAAAAAAACGAGCAAAGGTCGTGTAGGGAAGAACAACCAGCTCATAAGCGGAATGGTTTTGAAACACGGCAGGGTTATTTTTACTGATCAAGTTCACATCATTCACAAAACGATCACTCGGATAATACGCGATCATTGGCAAACCAATGAGTGGGTCCTGGGCAAAGGCTTTGTGATAGAGCTGAATCGTTTGCTCAAGTTGCAGCGTATCGACTTTACTAAAACCAATACCATTGGCTTGAATGGTTTTATATAAGCGCCACGTGCAATGACTGACATTTTTCTCTTCAGCAGTCGTGCTCTCAGGAAGCGTGCCGATATCATCAGGAATTTGAATGGTGATTTCGATCCGTGATTGGACTCGATTATAGGTAATATCCGAATCAGGCATCACTACACCTGCAGTTCGCGCATCTTTAAAACGTGCAGCAAACCAAGTCAGCGATTGGTAGATATTTTTTAAGATCGCGGTTTTGCCTGATGATTGGTCACCTAAAATTAAGGTGATTGGCTTGTCTGAATATTTAAATTCGATGTTTAAGTCTGAAAAATGATGCGCATGGCGAAGACTTATTGAGTTCAGTTTCATAATAATCCTGCAAGTGAATAGCCCTGCAATTTTTTTAAATTATGCTGTAGCTTTTGTTTTAATCGATTGTTGAACAGATTTGATTTTAAGTTGCTGTATTAGATCATAAATATGATGAATATTTAAAGTACTCTTGGCACGGGTACAGGCAACATAGAGTAAGCGTAACTCTTCATCACTAATTTTGTGTTCAAGTCCATTAATTTTAAATTGGTAATCATCTTCGATATGAACACGATTCCACTCTAAACCTTTGGCTTTATGTGCGGTTGAGATCACATAATCAGCTTGCTCGATTGGGGTGATTTTCGCAAGTGCTTTTTTGAGTGGATCTGTACCATGATCATCTACCAATTTCACTAAAGGTTTGATATCACTACCATCATTGGTTTCACAGTATTCATGTACATCATGCCATGAATTAAACCAAGCCAATTCAGGAACATCGACGACTCGCTTACCTTGTTTAAGCAGACTAGCAGCATCGACAAAGCGATTGAGCTTGGCATGGTCGGCTTGCAGGCTGACTTTATCGCCTTGCACTAAGCCTGACAGTAATAATTCCATCGCGCGTGCATTGGTACGACACAAGATTGCATCACGCATTTTGGTATGTGGTTTATTGACCACACTGGACTTTAAGTCTGGATTGCCCATTAACGGTACGGTTTCGTTCAATGCACCGAGTAGACGATTGGCCACATCTGCAATGGCATCACCAAAACGAAATGATGTCGTCAGACGTGATTCCGGCAAAGGCATTTGTTGCATCGCATTCACTGCACCACGCCATGCATAAATCTGTTGATGCGCATCACCGACATAGATCACTTGGGTATTGCGTTGTTTGAGTAGAATACCGAGCATCAGTGGATCAGCATCTTGAGCTTCATCAAATAGCACATAATCAGCGGGAATGAATGGATCTGATAACGCCCACAGTTTCAGATAAATATCATGACCAATCCCTGCCTGATGGTTTTGATCAATTGATTCTAACCAGCGACGTTCTACCGCAGGGTATAAATGCTTTTGAAGTGTTTCAATATCATCGGCATGCAACCAACTGGGGGCTTGGATGTGTCTTGGTGCAGGGTATTGAGAACTGGTTGAGCAAAAGTAGCTCACCGCATTTGCAACCAGACTCGCCAGACGACTTGGCATGAGGGCGTATTTTTCATAACGACCACCCATGAGGCGTCGAAGAGTAATCGGCTCTAAACGATATTCTTTGGCAATAAAGCTTGGGCTTAAACGAGGTAAACGTAGTTTATCCGTCACTCCACGTGGAACGCTTCGAAAAGCAAGAGAGTGAAAAGTACGACAGTCGACATTGCCATGAAATTTATTTTGCGCTTCAGTGGCAATGGCTTTGTTAAATGCCAAATACATACCACGGCGATGCTGCATTGCATCGCTGATTAATTTTAAAGTCGTTGTTTTACCTGTGCCTGCATAAGCAATCACTTTAAAGGATTCGCCTTTATGGGCTTGCTCAATGGCAAATTGTTGTTCAGGCGTTGCTTTTAAAATTTCAGGCACAGTAATAGAAGGTCTTTATAAGTGGATCAAAATTGAACAGCGAGTATAGCAAGTTTAGGGTATTAAATCGTGGCTAAATTCATTCCACACGACGTCATTTGTCTTTTAAAGAGTTGACCCAAAATCATTATTCAAAAAGCCATGCTGAGCATGGCTTAAGTGTTATATGAAATAGTCTTAAATCAAACAATATTAAATAACCCGAATCCTGCTTAAGGAAATGAGATCATTCTTCTTGAGACTTACCCATCATTTTGAGCATAAAAAAGTCTATGCTTTGGTCTGATAACACTAAAAACTAATCATAAAATTAAATTTAGCTTATGATTTTAAAGAAAAATCCTTATCCGCGATTCGGGTTAAATAAAACGTTTTTAAATGATATGATATTAAATTAATTAGTGACTACGATTCGCTTTTTCAACCAAGCCTGACAAACCTTGACGACGTGCAAGTTCATTGAGTACCAATTGAATATCAAGATCGAAATAGCCGAGCATGACAATGGTGTGGAACCAAACATCTGCGACTTCATAGATCAAATCATTTTTATTGTCTTCATTGGCTTCAGCTTTATAGTCTTTCGCAGCAATCACCGTCTCGAAACTTTCTTCACCGATTTTCTCTAAGATTTTATTTAAACCTTTATGGTAGAGCTTAGCCACATATGAAGAGTCAGGATCAACGGCTTTACGCTCAGCCATCATTTGACCTAAATAGCTGAGTACATCAACTTGTTCAGCTTGTGCATTGGATGCATTCATCGCTTGAGTATGTGCATTGCCAGATTTTTCACCATAGATTTGATTTGGGTCTTTAAGCTGTACATCGACAATTTCCCAGCCATTTGGTGTGAGTTTACGATAGAAACATGACTCACGACCTGTATGGCAGGCAATACCACCATGTTGTTCAATTTGCAGTACGATCACATCTGCATCACAGTCTAAACGAATTTCATGTACAGTTTGGAAATGACCTGATTCTTCGCCTTTATGCCATAACTTGCTACGAGAGCGAGAGAAATAAACTGCTTGGTTTTTCTCAGCAGTTAAACTTAAAGCTTCACGGTTCATCCATGCCACCATCAAAATACGACCTGTTTGATGATGCTGAGCAATAGCAGGAATCAGTCCTTGTTCGTTAAATTTTACTTCATCGAGCCATTGCATATTGTTCATAGGATTTCACCAAGTGAGTTGATTTAGATAAATGTAGTAATGAGTACTACGGTGTCAGCGTAGAAGTCTATAGTTTACGTGATCCGCAGGATTTTTTGAGAAAAAGTTAATTTTATATAAAAATTTTAATTTATATAGATTGATAATTTAATGGTTGATTTCATTTTTGTATTTCTTTTAAGTTCTGGTGAATCCACAGTAGGAAGAAAAGACTAATGGGAATGCTGATATTAATCATGTAATAGAGTGCATAAAATGAATAAAATATAACAATAAACGGCATCAATGATTTTAAAATTTTAACGTTGAGTAACGTTAAAAAAAATGGAAAATATTCGATAATTAGAATTTCTAGAAAAAAAGGATATTCTGTTAAACGTATTACTGTAGTTTTATTGAAGTAATGGATGTGCTGCTGCTTTTCGTTGAGATAAATATAATCAGCTATATGCAAAAGTAGATAAACGTACGCAAGAATAATTGCTGTTATAGCACTGGGAAGAGTAGGAGATTTATATCTCCAAAAATTATTTTTAAAAACTTCAATTATATTCATGCTTTAACCCGAACTAATTTTTAGCAATATCTTCATACTGCATCTGACTAAACATCCCAGATTTTAAACCCGAAACGGTCAAAGCCATTTCTTTACGGAAATACGGGACTTGATACATCCATCCAAAACTGAGATCACGCAAGCCACCTGCCCACCAATGATCAGATTGATAAAGCGGGGTGAGGAGACGACTTAAGAATTGATAGAACTGTGTTGAGGATTTTCGATGTTGATGATACGTTTGCCAAAGCTTCGACCAATCCAAACTTTCACCTTGGCGTGAAGCTTGGATGGATTGACTCAGTGCCCATGCATCGAGCAAAGCCATGTTGGCACCTTGTCCAAGTTGAGGGCTCATGGCATGTGCTGCATCACCAATCACACCGATTCGTCCTTCGCCCATTTTCGACATCACCACATCACGATAATGGGCAGAAAGCCATTGTTGTGAACTATTGCCCATCACGGTTCTTAACCAAGTTGCAGTGTCAGGCCATTTTGAATCGATTTGTGCAAGCCATTGTTGACGGTTAATTTCACGTCTTAAGAAATGCCCAAGCATCGGTGTTGGCATACTCCAAAAGACACTTGATAGGCGCTTATGCGGAGCTGAAGGGACAGCACCTGTCGGTAGAATACCGAGCATGAGTTGAGATTTTTCATGAAATTGATGCAGGATTTCAGGATCAAGATCGAGACATTCCGGGACAATCGTCCACTTTGCACCCCAAGGGTAGGCTTGATCAACTTTGACCCAGTCTTTAGGACGTAAACCACTTCTTGAACCATTGGCAATAATGATTCCATCAAACTGTGCGTCAAATTTTACGCCAGCTTGAGTGCCAAAGATCTGAATACCATCTGAGCGTTCAAGATAATGACTAATCTCGGTATTCATTTGCCATTGAATCAGGTCTGAATATTTTTTGGCTTTGGATTCAAGCACATGACATAGAGTCGCACGGTGAATGCCGAGACCGTAAAATGCTGGATTGGCTTGTTGATAGTGACTATTGACCAAGAGTTTTTGATTGGGTAATCGACCTTCTAAACCTTTAACTCGAGCCCCTAAAGTTAAAGCATGATCAAGAATACCCAAATGCTCAAAAACGGCTAAACCAGCAGGTTGTAATAAGAGTCCAGCACCCACAGGTTCAAGTTCAGTGACTTTCTCAAACAGCGTGACTTGAATGTTTTGCTTCGCCAATAAAATTGCGCTTGCGATTCCCGCCGTTCCAGCGCCAATAATCGCAAAATGGATTGATTTCATTGTTATTTCTATATTCTATTTTATGGCTAATGTAACAAAAAAGAAGGTAATTACCTAGTCATCCAATGGCTTAGATTTTTAGATTGCACGACAAAAAATATTGGTGAATGTTGGATTAAATATTAATTCCACTTATCTGTTTTTAACTATTCGATATAACAATAGATTTCTAAATGTATTTTTAGAGTACTTGCATCACATCCGCAAAACGCTGCTTTTCAACCAATTCTAAAAATTCATCACCTAAACGCTGGCTTTCAGCGATTGATTGTTTCCACATGTGAATACGTTGCTGTTCAGACAATCCTTTCAATACAAAATCTTTACGGTCAGGTAAACGACCTAAAGGTAGAGAATTTAAGTAAGCTTGAGAGGGTGAAATCAATACGGTTCGTGACTGATTTACAGGATTCGATTTTCGAGATTTAAACATCTTGTCAAACCAACCCGGTGTAATGCTATCGGTAAAATGTGGATACAGCACTACACCTTTGCTTTGGAACGGTAAGTCAATGTGATAATCAATCAGACCACCATCGCGGTAAGCTCCTTGAGGTGCATCGACAATATTTCGAACAGCAGGGGTCACACCCGGGATTGAGCCTGATGCCATCAGCCAGTCGGCAACGTTGTCTTTATGGAAATGAATATAATGCGTTTTAAACGCATCATCTTGTATTTGAAATTGTAGAAACTGGCTCGGCTGACAAATCACACGCTGCATAAATTTATTAAGATGCTTTCGAGAAATCGCATTACTGCCTACAATTCCCAATAGCGAACTATACAACGCCAATTTATGATCACTTTGAAATAAATGTTCCGCTTTAGCTGCAATAATCGTCAAATGATAATCAGGATGATCCACCAGTTGCTGTGTTTTATTTTCAAGAATACCCGCCAACATATCGCGAGAAATTTTTTCAATCTCCGCTATTTTCATTTTTTTATGAAAAGGCAGATATGTGTACAGCTCGGCGAGTTTTTCAGGACCAGCTTTTTCACCTTGCGCCACAATACCAGCAAAGCGCCATGCACCCACAGATGAGCCAATGAGGAAGCGACGTTGTTTTGCTTGCGGTAAAAAATCGCCAAAGATCGCTTGATCAAGCCCGGTTAAACCAATACCTTTTGGTCCGCCTGCAGCCCCCGGAATGGTATCGACATGATGTGCTTGCAACCCTTCTTTTAAAATCAATTGACGTGCTTGATCACCGACACGGATATCCAAAACTTTGGCAGATTTTTTAAGAATTTGGGTCATTCAAGAACACTCTCTCAATATAAGTTGCCAATTTTAAAGAATTAAAAGCTTACAACAATGGCAATAAAAAGCAGTTCATGACTTTGAAGTCATTGCATATTTTTTCGATTTTAAAATTTAAATATTTCAAGCATCAATATTTAAACTATAAAAAAGCCCAATCAATTTCTAGGATTTATTGGGCTTTTGATCAGTCATCTAGGTTCTAATCGCTGACGATTTTTTAAATTAGAAATTTATTTAGCCACACGCCAAATCGCGATGAAGCTTGCCAATATAATCAGAATAACTGAAACATACCACGGCGCAATCACAGCAATTGACAATAAAATTGCCATGAGACTTCCAAAAATCCAGCTTCGCTTTTGCTGCTGTTCCATTTGCAAGCGCATCATCTGTAGTTCATTGAGCTGTTTCGCATGCCAAGCAGATTGATTTTTTAAACCATTGAGACTATCAATCATCAACGTTGGTAAGTCTTGTGCACCCAACAATAAATCTGGAATCTTTTGACCTAATTCTTTTAGATTCTTCTGTGGGTTCATTTGTGCTTTCACCCAATCCGTGAGGATCGGTTTCGCTAATTTCCAAATATCCAATTCAGGATAGAGGTCTGTACCGAGGCCTTCAACGTGGACTAAAGTTTTCAGTAACAGCATCAGTTGAGGTGGGATTTCCAAATGGAAACGACGCGCAATATCCATCACTTGAATCAGAATTCCTGCAAAATCCAATTCATGCATTGGTTTAGAAACCATTGGGCCTACAGTACGACGCATTTCACGTGCCAAGGCATCTTGATCTGTACCCGGTGGAATCCAACCTGCTTGATGTACAATCAAAATCAACTGCATAAAGTCGCTATTCATGACCGCCAAAAGCATACGTGCAATGGTCATTTGGTCATGTTTAGACAGTTCACCCATGATTGCGCAATCAAGAGCAATAAAGCGTGGATTATTTGGATTAATGGTTTCTACAAAGACATTTCCCGGATGCATATCGGCATGGAAAAAATTATCGCGAAACACTTGGGTAAAGAAAATCGTTAAACCCTTTTCAGCCAAATCCTTGCGATCCATGCCCAACTGATCGAATGTCGCGATATCTGAAATGGGCACACCCGTGATCCGCTCTGCAACCATGACATCTTTACTGTCCATATAGACCTCAGGCACATACATCATGCTTGAACCGGTAAAGTAGTGACGCATACGACGAGTGTTTTCTGCTTCTAAAGTCAAATCGAGCTCATTTAAAATGATTTGACGATAGTCTTGAATAATCTCTGAAAGGTGCAACGCGCGTGCAGCTTCAAGACGCTTTTCTAAAAAAGCACCGAGCCATTCTAAAATTTCAAAATCTTGAATGATTTGCGCACGAATATTCGGGCGTGTGACTTTAACCACAACTTCACGACCATCATGTAGCGCTGCGGTATGCACCTGTGCGATAGAAGCGGCTGCTAAAGGTTGATCATCAAAACGTGCAAATAAGGTATTTACATCCGCCTTTAATGATTCCTGAATCCGCATTTTTGCGACATCATGACCAAAGGGTTTGACACGGTCTTGTAGAAGAACCAATTGTTGCAAGAGCTCAGGTGGAATCAAGTCACGACGTGTCGAGAGCAACTGCCCCATTTTAATGGCAAGTGGGCCCATTTCTTCCAAAGCTTCTTTGAGCTTTAAAGGGTTCTTGCGCTCACGGCTCGACCATGCAGCAGGGTGCATATGAATCAGCTTAATGATCGGACGTGCTTTTGCAGGGATGTCTTCCGCAGGGATTAACGTGTCGAGTCTATAGTGCGCGGCGATGCGCCAAAGTTCGAGTAGACGTGTAATGTGCGGAATCATATATGCATTTACCTAGTTTGATGTGAGGTTACGTGGGATTAAATTGAGCTTTAAGTTGCTGAATCTTAGCGTCTAAACGGTCAATATTTTGCGTAAGTTGACGTGTCTCGTGATTGAGATCATCCATTTGCCAGCGTGGTGCGAATAGTCCGCTGTCTTCTTTGAGGAAGTCTTCAGCAAAAAACAAATGACTGTCGAAAGCCTTCAATAATTGTTTGGGTGCGAGTTGGATTTTGCCAATTTGACTCGCCAAATTTGGACCAATCCAAGGACTCAATTGCGAAGCCAAATCAGGCTCAGCTTGTTGAATAATCCGTTGAATATTTTGGAGCAGTTGATAGTCACCCTGCACAGGAATATTACCGACATCGTCTGCCAATAACAGTTTGGCAAGTTCAATCACATTGCTCACATGCAACGTTGCATTGGCTTCGGTTACGGTATTGACTGAATCAAATGGACGTTGTTCAAAAATAGAAGAAGCTTCAGTATGACCTGAGACTGTCGGTTCTAAGCGAATTTTCTCGTTGTCGAAAAATACATCCACAGAAAGCTGGGGTGAATCGATCACCACGCGTAGCATTTTGTCTTGTAATTCATTGAACTGGATGCGAGTAATCGCATCCAAATTGATACAATGATGAATGAAGCGTTCAACTGCACCTAGTGCCAGAATCGACCACATAACGATACCTTGTTGACCTTATGCTTAGAACTTAAAGTTTGAAACCACGGTGTACTGCAACGATACCCGCAGTCAAGTTATGGTAATCACAGTTTTGGAATCCTGCATTTTCCATCATGCCTTTTAAGGTACGTTGGTCTGGATGCATGCGAATCGATTCAGCCAAGTACTTATAACTTTCTGAGTCATTGGCAATGATTTTCCCCATGATTGGCAAAGCGGTAAATGAGTACAAATCATACAATTTAGAGAATGGTTCAAACACAGGCTTAGAAAACTCTAAAACCAGTAAACGACCACCTGGCTTAAGTACACGGTACATGGCAGCCAAGGCAGCATCTTTATCGGTTACGTTACGTAGACCAAATGAAATCGTTAAAAGATCAAAGCTGTTGTCTTCAAATGGTTCTAATGTTTCAGCATTTGCCAATACGAAATCGACATTGGTACAACCCGCATCGATTAAACGATCACGACCAACATTGAGCATTGATTCGTTAATGTCTGACAGAACCACATGACCTGTTGGACCGACTTCACGGCTAAACACTTTCGCTAAATCGCCTGTACCGCCTGCGATATCAAGTACGCGTTGACCACGACGAACACCTGACATATTGATTGCAAAGCGTTTCCAAAGACGGTGAATACCGAATGACATTAAGTCATTCATGATGTCGTATTTCGCTGCAACAGAATGGAAGACTTCAGCCACTTTTTGTGCTTTTTCTTCGCTATTCACCGTTTGAAAACCGAAATGTGTGGTTTCACCCACATTTCCAGTGTTTGCGCCACGGGGTAAATTATATTTTGGAACAGAACCTGTTACAGGCGTATCAGTCAATTTTTGTTCTAAAGATTGTTGTTGACCTTGTGGAGTGCCTGTTGGTAATGGCTCAGTTAAAAATGGACTCACTTTGTCTGCACTTTTTGCCGTCTCAGTTTGAGCAGTAGGCTGTTGATTTTCGTTAGACATTCGAGTCGCTCCTGAACACAAATAATGGTTAATCGTTGTTAAATTGCATGATGACAGATTCTTTCATTTTTTACAGCGTTGATCATGCAATTGCTATGAATAATATACAGAAAAATAAAGGTCTTTTTCGCCTGTAATTGAATTGTTCTGATGCTTCCAATTGAGCTGGTTGAACACAATGCGATAACGAGTTGGTATCAGCACTCTGCTCTTGTGCACAAAACCTTATCATATTCTAAACGGATTGGGTTGACCTGAATGTACATTGTCCACAATCATGCGTTCTTTTTCAGTAAAACTGTGGATAAATGTCGCTGCCGACTTTAAAGGCTTCATGGCAACAAAACCTTCACCAATAAAATCGTACATCAGCTCAAAACGATATTTGCTTGCTGTACCTTTACACATTTTAAAAGCAGTGTGCATGATGAAAGAACGCATGTATTTATCGAGACTGATGCCCAGTTCATCAAGTAAATCGAGTTGCTGTTTGCGAGCAGTCGATTGATCGAGCTTTACCAAAGTTTGACGCATCATTTCATCATCAATCGCTTGATCTGCTGGATAGTCTGTTAATAATTGTTTTGCCACTTGTTCATCGAGTTGCATCGCAAGCACGGCAAGACCGACAGACTTCAAACCTGTTTGAATGGCATTTTCAGGAATGATTTTCTCTGCTTTATGCGCATAGTTGAGTAGTCGTTCAATTTGTAAAGCTAATTCATCAAACTCAGGGCCACCGTATAAACGGTTAATAAAATATTGCGCCATAAGCTGATTTTTAGGTTGATTGAACAGTTCTTGATGGGTATTTAAAATTCTCGACTTGAGCCAGTTTTGAGCATCATTTAAGCGCTGTTTTAACAGTGGATCTGAATGATAGTTTAATTGTTTATATTGTTCTAAAAGATCATCTAATGCAGCAAGTTTGGACATGTGGAACTCAATAAATATCAAAATATAAAGATGCTTAACTCAGCATAATTTGACTTAAATAAATGCGCTATGACAAATCAGCAGCAATACAAAATTAAATCGTCAATGAAAAGTCATCTTTGAATTGCAATTATTGTACATCAAGTTTCATCAAACCATGGTCAGTTGCGTATACTGATCTAAAGATATAAAAATAGAGAAAAGCATGACGGCTAAACGCATAGAAAAGTTGAAAGATGACTCAAAAGATAAGGTTAAAGATGAGCCTGAAGCTCAGCTTGTAGCAACATCTTTAAATCAACCAGAAGATTTAAGTTTGCAACTGATCGAAGCTCAATATGCGCTCAAAAATACCAAAGCAAAAAAGAATGCGAAAAGCTTGGTCATTCTAGTCAGCGGTATTGAGCTTGCGGGTAAAGGGGAGTCTGTAAAACAACTGCGTGAATGGGTAGACCCACGCTACTTACGTGTTAAAGCTGATCCACCGCATTTGATGAATACCACGACACCTTTTTGGCAACCCTACGCGCGATATATCCCTGCTGAAGGGCAAATGATCGTCATGTTTGGTAATTGGTATAGTGATTTGTTGACCACGACTTTACATGTTTCAAGCCCATTTGATGAAACCATGTTTGATGCTTATGTTCAGCGCATGAAAGAGTTTGAGCAGGATCTTAAAAATAACCATGTCGATGTGATTAAAGTTTGGTTTGATCTGTCATGGAAATCTTTGCAAAAACGTCTCGATAAAATGGATGTGTCAGAACAACGTTGGCACAAATTACATGGACTCGATTGGCGTAATAAAAAACAATATGACAATGTGCAAAAGCTTCGTCAGCGTTTTACTGATGATTGGTTGATCATTAATTGTGAAGATGAAGTTCAGCGTGATCAAACGTTTGCAACGCATGTATTAGAGCATTTAAAACATTTACCGAACCATCCATTGAAAGTTCGGAGCAAATGGCAACAAGCGGTTGTGCCAGAGGCCTTATTACAACCCGAGAGCATTGTTTTAGAAGAAACCGAATACAAAGCAGAACTGAAAAAACTCACCAAAAAAGTCGCAGAAGCATTACGCTTAGATGGTCGCAAAACAGTGATTGTGTTTGAAGGTATGGATGCGGCAGGTAAAGGTGGAGCGATCAAGCGCATTGTTAAAAAACTTGATCCCCGAGAATATGGGATTTTTAATATCTCAGCACCTGAAAAATATGAATTGGCACGACCTTATTTATGGCGTTTTTGGAATAAATTACTCGAAAATGAAACGATCTCGATTTTTGACCGTTCTTGGTATGGACGCGTTTTAGTTGAGCGTGTAGAAGGTTTTGCTTCCGATGTGCAATGGAAGAGGGCGTATGATGAGATCAATCGCTTTGAAAAAGACTTATCTGATACACAGACGGTTGTGGTGAAATTCTGGTTGGCGATCAGTAAGGACGAACAAGAAGCCAGATTTAAAGCGCGTGAATTAACACCGCATAAGCGCTTTAAAATTACTGCTGAAGATTGGCGTAACCGTGGACGTTGGGATGACTACTTAACGGCGGCGGCGGATATGTTGGACAGAACCGATACGGATTATGCACCGTGGTATGTGATTGCGACCAATAATAAATATTCAGCGCGGATTCAAATCTTAAAAGCTCTGTTGAAACAGTTGAAGGCAGATTAACAGATTGTATCGTTGTATTTCCCTGAACCAAATGAATAACAAGTGAATAAAAAATCAAGAGTATAAAAAAGCGGATCATCTATCCGCTTTTTTATTTTTTATCATCGAGTCACTTAGCCAATAACCACTTAGCTCACGACTTTCGCTGTTTGCTTCTGCTGAATGCTTTTAGCAAGCTTATAACTTTCTTCAACATGCGCTTCGGCTACTTTTTTCATAATGATATAACCGAGGCTCGCCGCAATAATAGAACCGCCAAGTGGAATGAACTTCGTCACTTGCTTAGTGATAATCTTAGAGGCCATATTATTCAAAGATAGTTTAGCCGCGGTACGTGCAGCCACTAAGCCTGAAAATTCAAAGCCACGTTTACGCAATTCGCTCCAATGTACTTTTTTGGTTTTCGGATCATAGACACTGATTTGTTCAGGCGAAAGACCAAAGCGCGTATTGATTTCAGGGATGAGAAGAGACAGCATACCGACATCAATCACTACATCTAAAAAGGGTACAGGAATGACTGCAACGCCTGCGGAAACATAAGAGCGCTTTTTGACTAATTCAAGACATTCTTCACGGATTTGTTCTAAATTTAAATTCGGATCTAATGTGTCAGGAATTTTATCGATTTTCATAATGCATTACCTTTGGTATCTATCTGATTGTTATTAAGTAAACCATGAATACAGTGTGGTTTATTTGAAAGTTTTATTCAGTCGCTTGAATAAAAGTGCCATACTCAGTTTAAGATGTATAGTGATTTATGTTTATGGTTTTGTTCACGAATGATGATGATCTTGTGTGAATAAAATAAAGAGGAACTATGGGGATTCATGTTATTCAAAGCCAACGGATCGATGTGTTGGTACAAGGTGTATTACACAGTATTCATAAACCTTCAAAGAATCCTTTAAATGTCCTTAAAAAAGAGCACTTTATTGTCCCTAGCCCTGCGATTGAGACATGGCTGACTCAGACCATTGCCGAACAGCATGGGATCAGTGCCAATAGCCAATTTCATCAGCGTATTCGTGGTTTTCAGTGGTATTGCTACCAACAGGTACTCAGCGATAAAGACCATGTGCGTAAAGCCAATATTCCACGCTTGATGATGAAGTGGCGAATTTATCAAACACTAAAATCCTATATTGAATCTGATGAAAATAGCTTAGCGGTTGAGCACCCTTTATATTCCATTATTCAACGGATCTATGACAGTGCGGGTCAGCTTGAACACAGTATAGAAAAGCAACTCAAAAAACAGAGCATGTTGTATTGGGTGGCGGAACAGGTCTCTAAATTATTTGGTAACTACATGCTTTATCGCGGTGATTGTCACCGTGGTTGCGAAGGTGAGTGCCGTTGTCCACAGAATTGGCTAATGCAATGGGGTGCCAATCAGCCGCTTGATATTGAACACCTATTTCCTCAAAACCCAGATCAAGATATTTCGTTTAAATTTGATCAAGCTCAAAAACTAGAAGCTTGGCAGCGTTGGCTTTGGCAACACACCTTTCACGATGATTTTGTGGAAATGCAAAGCATTGATCATGAGTTTTGGAAAGTCATGGATGATGATGCCTTACGTCCTGAGGCACTCAAGGCATTACCGAGTCAGGCGATTGTTTTTACGGTATTAGATTTGCCACCGTCGCAGTTACAGTTTCTCAGGCGTTTAGGACAATATATTGATGTTCTGATTTTGCATTACAACCCATCACAGGAATATTGGGCAGATAGTGTCGATCCAAACTGGAAAAAGCGTTACGACTTGAGTGTTAAAGAGCGCTTTATTGCCAAAAATCCAAACGCTTCAGATGAAGAAATCCAGCAATTTTTCAAAGCATTTACACTGAATTTTAATGCAGAAGTTCGCGAATCTAGACATCCATTACTCACCCGTTTCGGTAAGCAAGCGCGAGATCACTTTTCGATTTTATCGAACTTGTCATCGGGAGAAGAAGGGCAATGGGTTGATGCATTTGTCGATGACTATCCCAACCATTTATTGGGTAAAGTGCAATCCGATATTTTGTATTTGGTCGAGCCTGAGAAACAAGGTTTTGAACTTCGCGCAGATGATGATTCTATTAAAATCCATGTCTGTCATTCAGGTTTAAGACAGCTTGAAGTACTGAAAGAACAGCTCATTCACTGGTTATCTCAGGGGACAGCAGAACAGCCACGCCGACCGAATGATATTTTGGTTTTAGCACCCGATTTAAAACAAATCGAACCGTTGATTCGAAGTGTGTTTCCACAGAGTACCCTGCAAGCGGGTGTCTATTTGCCTGTAAAAATTGCAGGGGTGACTCAAATTGATGTCAACAATGCATGGCGTGCAGTACTCGGTCGAATTCAACTGGTCAGTGGTCGCTTCAGCATTGAGGATTTTTCTGATTGGCTCAGTTTAAATGCCACGCAAATTCGTTATGAACTTGATATTGATATGACTGAGCGCATGATCGAGCTCTTGATCAATGCAGGCTTTAAGCGAGGTTTGGATGCAGAGCATTTACAGCAAAGTTTGAGTGCAGATGATAAGGACTATCGTTTTAGTTTGAAGTTTGCTTTAGATCGTTTGGCTTTAGGTGTTGCTGTGCCTGAACATACGATCTTTGGTGAGACTTTGAGTTTCGCTGAAGTCCTCAGTGCTGACTTTGAATTGATTGCTAAGCTCATCGAAATCTATCAGGATTTTGCAGTCCGCCGTGATTGGTTAATCATGCATGAGAAGGGACAACGTAAACCTGTTGAGCAATGGTTAGAGATTATAAAAGCAGAAATTGAAGAGTTTAGCCAAGCTGGTGTCGATGCCTTGCAAGCTGTGCATCAAGTGGTGCGAAAGCAATACACCATGCTGACGTTGTCTTATAACTACGAAATGAAAGAAAAAGGCAATGCGACGCAACATGCGTTATATGACATTCAATTGCCTTTGCCTTATCTGCTACAAGAGATTCAAAGTAGTTTAGAAAGCCAACTGGAACAGGCTTTGCCAACAGGTCAAATCACCTTTAGCCAAATTGGACATATTCGTCCTGTCCCTTATAAATTGATTGTGATGCTGAATCTGGATAGCGGGAAATTTCCAAATCGTAATACTCAAGTCCCTTTCGATTTGATGGGATTACTCCGTCCACAATTGGGTGATCGCTCTCGTTTAGAAGATGATCAAGGTGCATTTCTGGATGCATTGCTCTTAGCACAAGAGAATCTGTGGCTGTTTTACAATGGATTTGATGTCAGTGATGGCGAAGTCCGTGAACCCTCAAGCGTATTACAGGAGTTGATCAGTCATTTTGCACTTATTACAAAAAAAGCCGACACAGTACAAGATAATTTAAAGACCGAATCTGATCCAATGATCAATGTGGAAGGTATCGACGTCCCTGCACAACTTCATCAGTTGTATCAAGTGCATACACTACAACCCTTTGATCCAGTCGGTTTTCAAGCTGAACCATCGACACGCTATCAAGATCAATGGTTTGGTGTGGCACAAAAAATTATCAAAGCATCCGGGCAACGGGAACCTTGGATTAATGGTGCTTATCCTGTGGAGGCATCAGATCTTCTCGTTTTGGAAGGTCATCAGTGGATTCAAGATGTGACTTTCCCCGCACGTTTATATTTAAAAACCTTGGGCGTTGAAAATTTCAAGCCTGCGGATCTTCCGGCACAACAAGAGCCTTTAGTTTTGGATGGCTTAGGACGCTATACCATTCGAGATTTTTTACAACAGCAAGATTCGGAAGCAGTAGATCCTCGTGTTTTACAAGATCGCTTACCTATTGGCAAAGTGCAGCATAGTGCATTGCAGATGAGTCTGGCGGAACAGCAACGACTGAAACAACGCTTACAACGTTACGCGCCTGAACAGACTGCGACGACTCAACGCCAGTGGCGTGTTGATGAACACATCATCATGAATATCAAGGTTCCTGTGCAAGCGGTAAAGGAATGGGTGAGCCTCAGTGCTGCCAGTGCGCGTGGCAAACGCCGTACCAAAACGTGGCTAGAGTATTTATTGTGGGTCAGTTATTTAAATTTAAAAGATGAACAAGCGACGCAGTTAAAGCGGATTGCGATTTTTAGTGATGTGACGTTGATTCAATCAGGAGTGACTACACAACAGGCTAGGGCGTATTTACATCATTGGTTCAAAGCTTATCAATATGGGCAAACTCAGCCCTTGGTGTTGCCTGCAGCACTACTGATGTTATTGGCTGAAAAAGGTAAAGAGTTGGAATGGCAAACTGATGAAATGGGTAAGGCGAGCATTGCCAATTTTACTGATCTACTTAAAGAGTGGGATAAAAGCGATTCATTCTTGCCATTCTCATTAGAAGAGATGGAGTGGAGTCGTAAGCATCGCGATTGGCAATTTATACTGGATGAGCAAGATACCACGGCACTGTTACAGCATGCTTGCGATGAGTTTGCTTATGATTTGTATCAGCCGATTGACCAATACCAAATCGCAGTTGAGGATTAAATCGTGAATCAAGCGCAGCGCTCAGAAAATCAGCTCTCAAAAAATCAGGTCTCAACACAACCGATTGTCGATATGCATTTTACAGGTTTGCATTGGATTGAAGCTTCAGCAGGAACAGGCAAAACCTATACTTTATCCAGCCTGATGGTGCGGATTCTACTTGAGAAATATTTACCCAATCAGGTCATTGCCACCACATTTACGCGAAAGGCAGCGGCAGAATTACAAAGTCGTGTTCGACTCAGATTGATTGAAGCACAGCGATATTTTGAAGCCTGTCGTGAACTGACCGAGCATGAGGTTATTGCCAAAGCAAACTCAGAATCAGATCCGCTATTTGCAACATTACTCACCACTTTTTCAAATCAAATTGCCTATGCTTGCGAGCGTTTAAAACTGGTGATTGATCAGTTGGATGAACTCTTTGTTGGGACGTTGGACAGTTTCAGCCAAAAGTTATTGCGAGAGTTTGCTTTTGAAAGTGGCAAAATTGAATATGCCACCATTACCGATGATGCGAAAAGTTATAGCTATCAATTGATTCACGATGTATTAAGAGAGTGGATTCAAGCACAATCTCAGCCAACCATTGATTATTTACTGTTAAATAAAAAGCTGAAATCTCAAGACAGTTATGTCTCTGTGGTGGAGTCGAGTCTGAATTTCACTTCTGCTTATTTTCAGCCTGTTCCGCCACCACAGGTGGATTTAACAGAATTTGAACAACACATGGATCAATTGATTCACATTGATTTATCTCAGTCTGCAACCTTGTCTGAATATTATTTGGAAGACGGGCAATATTTCAAAATTTTAGCTAAAAGATGGCGCGATCAACTGGCTTTAAAAAAGTTACTGGAACAT
Source organism: Acinetobacter sp. CY73 (assembly GCF_059515865.1). Classification (NCBI taxonomy): domain Bacteria; kingdom Pseudomonadati; phylum Pseudomonadota; class Gammaproteobacteria; order Moraxellales; family Moraxellaceae; genus Acinetobacter; species Acinetobacter sp. CY73. The sequence goes on from NZ_JCAKMZ010000002.1 coordinate 92,396, forward strand.
GATTTACCTTATTTCATTGAAATGTTGAAAATACAGCGGAGCAATGCGCTGTTTGCCTCAGAATTTGAAGGCGTTTTAAAGCCGCTTTCAGATTTGGTGAACAAAAAGCCGTTAAATAAATGCCCTGAAAATGTGGCAATTCAATTTGAATCCCATGCCATTATTCGTGCTTTAAAGCAGTTTTTTGAAGCATTTTCAAGACTGGCAACAGATCTTGAACAGCTCGACAGTTATTTGAAATATCATCTTGCCACCGAAGTGAAAAAGCGCTTGCCTCAAGTATTACAACAAAAAGGTGAAACGACTTTTGCACAGCAAATTCGCACATTAGCCGAATCACTACAAGGCGATCAAGGGCAACGCTTTGCAGCGTATGTACATGCACGCTATCCGCTGATTTTAGTCGATGAATTCCAAGACACCAACCAAGATCAAGATGACATGCTGGCGCAAATTTGGCGTCATCCAAGTCGAGTCAAAAAAGGTTGCATGATTATGGTCGGTGACCGTAAACAGGCGATTTACGGCTTTCGCGGTGGCGATATGCTGACGTTCTTAAAAGCACATCAAGATGTGTTTGGCAAAGAAGGACATGCATACAATTTGATTTATAACCATCGCTCCGTTCGAGAGTTGGTTGAAGTTGTGGATGCTTTATTTCAACGACAGCCTGATTTTGGCGAAATGGTGATTTATCAACCTGTTCAAGCGGGCAATCGTCCTCATCCTGCATTGGTCGAGCAAGGGCAGATCAATCCAACGCCACTTCGTTGGATTCAGCTTGAAGATAAAGACACAGAAGCAGAGCAAGTGGCTTGGCAGATTCGTCATTTACTCAATCTCGCCAATCAAGGGCAACTGTATTTAAATGACCCAAAAACCGATCAAACACATGTCTTAAATGAAAGCGATTTTGCGGTGTTGTCCAAAAACCATGATGGTTTAGATAAAATCCAATCTGCTTTGGAATACTTAGGAATTACCTACAATCGTCCTTCGAAAAAAAGTGTATTTGAAAGCCAAATTGCGCGAGATGTGGGGGCTTTGCTTACGGCAATTATGCATCCTTTCGATGAAGCCAAAGTCAAACGCGCTTTATTGAGTCGGTTGTTGGGCTTCAATTTACAAAAGTTGATTCAACTGGAATTACAGACCGAAGGCTTAAGCCATTATATTGAACAGTTTGATTTGATTCGGGAGCTTTGGCTCAATCAAGGCTTCCTAACGGCATGGCAATATTGTCTCAACGCTTTCAAAATTTGGAACACAATCGTTGAAAAACAAAGCCGTGATAATGAGCGTGCTGTAGTCAACCTGCGACACTTAACTGAAGTTCTCAGTCAGCACAGTGAAGATTATCAAGGTGCCCAAAACCTCTATCATTGGTATCTCAGACAGTTGACTGAACCGATGCAACGCGAATGGGAAATGGAGCGTAAGCTGTCCAATGAAGCGGGCGTGCAGTTGATGACGATTCATCAATCCAAAGGTTTAGAATTTAAAATTGTATTTTTATTGGGTGCGGACAAAAGCGCCAACGAAATGAATAAAGCGCTTAATTTTTCTAAGATTGAACAACTTAATCCGAACACGGGCAAGATGGAAGAACGCCGTGTGGTCGCAATTCAAGATAAACAAAATATTGATGAACGTGCCGCGGAACAACACGCCGAACGACATTTGGCAGAACAAAAACGCCTGTGGTATGTCGCTTTAACTCGAGCTAGCCATCGAGTCTATGCCATGCTCAGTGATGTCAAAGGAACATCCACATCTGCCTTAGCTTTTTGGCGCGGTCAAGGCACAGAAACCTTTCAGCATCCACAGAGTGATATAGCGCCATTAATCACATCACGTCCTCCAAAAGTAAGTGCTATTGAGGAAAAAATAGTACCTAACGTAATCGCAAATCCATTTCCTCAGCAACGATTTTATCCAAAGTCCAAAACCAGTTTCAGTGCTTTAGCACAGCATTTGACGCGCCAACAAATTCAAGATGCATTGGCGGTTTCAGAGCAAGAGATGGGTCGTGCAGATGATGAAATTCAGCAAATGATAGTTGAAATAGAACAGCCTCGTCAGCCCATCGCTTGGATTAAGGCTCATTTCCCAATGGGGACTTTAGCAGGGAGTTTCTTACACGAAATTTTTGAGCATCTTGATTTTCAAGATTCACAATTATGGAGTTTAGAAATACGACGCCGTTTTAAAAATGATTATGCGACCTTGTGGAACGAATTGCTGGATAAAGTTAAATCCACTTTTCCAGAACACCAATCAGCAGAAGACTTTATTTTGAATGCGATGGTGGACTGGCTGAAAGAAATTCTAGCGACACCTGTATTGAGTGAATCTGAACCACAAGTACAAGCATTCGAGCAACTTGACTTAAATTTGAGTGATTCAAATGAGATAAACTCAAAAGGTGATGGTCAATTTAGATTGAATCAATTGAGCGTACATGAACGTTTAGCTGAATTTCCATTTTACCTTGCATTATCAGATCGCGTATTTGCGATCCAGCGAGTGCATCAGTTGTTTCGTGAGTATGGGATAAGCATGCCCGAGTTTAAAGAAGCTAATGCTGCTCGCTACTTAAAAGGTGAAATTGATTTAGTATTCTATGATGGTCATCGTTACCATATTGCAGATTATAAGAGTAATTTCTTAGGCTTAGACGCTCAAAGTTATGATTCAACAGCGATTCAACAAAGTATGACGCATGCCAGTTATTGGTTGCAGGCAGCACTATACCTCGTCGCATTACACCGTTATTTAAAAATTCAACTTGAAGATTATGATCCTGAGCGTGATTTGGGTGGGGCGAGCTATTTATATTTACGTGGTATGAATGGACAGGCAGGGCAAGGTTATTTTTATTGGCAACCGAGTATTGAATTTATACTGCGACTTGATGCTATTTTAGGTTGTTTGGTTGAGGAAAAAGTCAGCTAAATTACAGCCTTTTTTAAATGATATAACTATTAAACATAAACTTAGGTTGTGGATAATAGTGTTGGTAAATATGTTTATAACTTTGAGGATAACTGTGTGGAAAATAGACAAAAAGTAGAGAGTCAGACACCGCAATGGATTGCGACTTGGGCTGAATTCATGCTTAAACAGTCATCTCCACAGTTAAAATTAAATGAAGATTCACTTAATTTAATAGAACAGATTTTACTTGCAACGACACGTGGTGATAGTTGTTTAGCCAAAGCACATTTTAGCCCTGAATTACTGGGTCATTTGGCCATTGAAGATGTATTGGCTACGCACACAGTCGCTCCTTTTATTTATGATCAAGAACACTTTTATTTATATCGTTATTGGCAATTGGAGCAGCGTTTAGCGTTGCAGATTCAACGATTAAAATCACAGAATATTGAAGAAATTAAAATTAATCAGTTTGATCATCTACTCGAAGATCAGCATCAAAAAAATGCCTTGAAAATGGTGGTGAAACAAAGCCTCAATATTATTACGGGTGGCCCAGGAACAGGTAAAACCTATACATTGGCACGGATTATTGCAGTGTTAAATCATGCAATGCCGAATATCCGAATTGCCATGGCAGCACCAACAGGAAAAGCGGCTCAACGGATGAAAGAAGCATTACAAAACTCTTTTAATGATGAAAGTCTGAATGCGATGGGCTTGGTTTCGGATCATTTAAAACAACAAGATACAGTTACCATTCATCGCTTATTGGGACTCGGAACACGCTATCAACCAAGATTCCATTTGAAGCAACCCTTACCTTATGATGTGGTTGTGATTGATGAAGCATCGATGTTGGATTTGAATCTTGCAACATTGTTGTTGGAAGCCATACCAGATCAATGTCGATTGATTTTATTGGGGGATGCCAATCAATTGGCGTCTGTTGATGTCGGTTCGGTACTTGCAGATTTAAGACAAGTAAAAGCACTCGATGAAAATCATGTCAATTTGGTTACCAGTCGAAGATTCAAAGCGGGTGCATTGATTGGCGAGTTAGCAGGTTTTATTCAAACGCCACGAGATGCTAAAACCCCACATCGGGAAGTCTTGGATTCATTGCAAAGCAACATTGTTCAAGCCACTGAAATTAAATCTGTTCCTCTTCTGAAAGAGATGTCAGATGTCGTGCAACTGGAGTATCTACCCGATCAGATCAATTCAGAGGCTTTACAGCATTATTATGAAAAACTGAGTTGGGGTTTTTATGCTTATTTTGATGCTTTAAAAAAGTACATGGAGAGTGGTGATCCAAATGCTGATGTTGAGCAAGTCATTCAAGCCTTTGGCCAGTATCGTATATTAACTGCGATTCGGCATGGTAATTTTGGCTTAACTAAAATGAATAATGCGATGCAAAAGTCTTTACTGGATCAGCTGCCATTGTTAGTCAAACGAGGGGATTGGTATGTCGGCAGACCTGTAATGATGAGTTATAACGACTATCAAATAGGGCTCTCGAACGGTGATATTGGTCTTTGTTTTAAGCATCGAACCAATCCTGCCGAGTTTGAAGTTTATTTCCCAAGTTTAAATAAATGGATTCCCGCGACTCGGTTACCTAAATCGATTGAAACAGCCTTTGCAATGACTATTCACAAATCTCAAGGCTCTGAATTTACACATACGGCAGTGGTCATGGATGAAGCATCGACAAAACTTCTCAGTCAGGAGCTTATTTATACCGCCGTGACGCGTGCGAAATCAGTGGTCAGTTTATTGGTAAATTCAAATGCTTTAGCCCAATCATTTCTCATAAAAACAACAAGATCGAGTGGTTTGGTAAAGAAAATTAATCACTTAATTTGATCAAATAAATGAAAACACTCTCAGTCTTGTAAGAAATAACGTACAAGGATTCGAGAAATTGACGCATAGAGCTTCCGCATTTTTTTTGCGATGATTGATCCTATAAACAGTTCAACACGGAATGTTGAATAAAATCGCATAATTAGAATAACTTAAAGTCGAGAGACTGCGAACTTACACTGACAGTAAGTAAATAAGAGGAAACTTACAGCCGCTAAGCCTTGTAGTTTTGGGAGAGACTACAGGGCTTTTTTATATCTGTTTATTTTTCAATTTAGGTACATTACTTACACTCTGTACGCATTTTCTTACATTAAGATACGAAAAATGCGACTTGTGTATCATTTTATTTGTGGCATAATGAGCACATAAGGAAATGCAGTATTAAGAACACGGAACGTATTCATAATAAGAGTGAACAATCACTGATAATAACGATATAGATAATATAACTATAATTAAAAGATAAGAACCTACAGCGCAGAAAAAGCCCTAAGAGAAATCTTAGGGCTTTTTCACTATTCACGTCTTTGTAAATACTGAATCAATATGATTATTTTTCAAAAAAAAATAAAAGTTATTGATTAATTTATTTTTTATTTATGGGGTAGTGATTTATTCTGAGTTTGTTGATCAGTTTTTCTTAAACCAGCTCTGTTTCATTTCGATCAGTACCAAATAAGGCACGACGTTTGTCTTTAGGAATTTTTGGGCATTGAGTTGATATTTGATACAGCACATTCGCTAAGGCTGGTAAATGTGTTCCTACAACAGCTTTACCCGTATTCAGCAATGCAACGCTAATATCTCGCTCAGGGTCAGCCCAACACAGGATATTTGAAAAACCTAGATGACCAAAAGCTTGCCCTGAATTTGGACCAAATATTCCAACAGGATTACTGCCCAACATCGGTCCAAGGGCGTAACGCATGGGTGCCAGTAAGTTACGATCAATGGAGGTTTTTGATGTTGGCAATGTTGAACGAAACACTGTTTCAGGGCTTAAAATTTGTTTGCCTTTATAATTTCCACCATTGAGCAACATTTCAAAAAAACGATTGGCTTGTTCTGCACTGGTATAAATATTTCCTGCGGGACAAACGGTATCCATAAAACGCGGATCATTGGTCACATCGACTGCAAGTTGTAAGCCACCACCCAGTACACGGTTCAGATAAAGATCTGTGCCTAATTTTGGATGCATGCCTGTTGGATAGTTGGTGGCGACCTGATCTCGGAACTCAGGCTTTAAACCATAATTAAAAAAATCCATTTCCATGGGTTTTTCAATATTCTCATGCAAAAACTGACGAATATCTTGTCCAGTTACACGCTCAACCAATTCACCTAAGATATAGCCAGCGGTTACAGCGTGATAAGCCAATTGATTGCCACTATAAGAAATAGGTTTAGCTGCATATAACAGTTTTAAAATCTGTTCACGGTCAAATAAAAGCTCAGGTGTAACTTCAGTTTCGATATTGGGGATACCTCCACGATGCGATAGTAAATGGAAAATCGTGGCACGACGTTTACCATTGGCAGCAAACTCAGGAATATAATGGCTTACAGGGTCGAATAAATTGATTTTGCCTTGTTGATTGAGTAAATGAACCAACATCGCATTCACAATTTTAGAGGCAGAAAAAAGACAAATCGGTGTATCTGGATTGGCAATAACAGCATCATCAATCGATTGACTTTTTGTGACCGCATGCTGGTAACCAATACTGCGATTAATCATCACTTGGCCTTGGCGACGAATACATAAGCTGATCAGCGGATGATTACCTGATTTATAAAGTGATTCGACACTGTGCCAAATTTTTTGAACTTGTTGTTCTGTCATACCACCCATTTCGGCTGAAACTTCATGTTTAGCTTGGGTAATGCTGTTTAAATCTTGGGGGACATAATAAGTATTGGTTGAAAATAACTTCACGAAAATTCCATGCTATTTGTTTTTATTAAATTGGAGTGTGCGCTGAGTTTAAGCTTTTGTCAGTGTCTATAGCGCTCGTGGCCAGTGACACTTTTGCAAACAAGATCATTAAAGCAAGATAAGTGCGGATAACTTTGCAATCTGAGGGTAGTTCCTTTAAAATAGTTGACTGCTGTAGTGATGCACGGCAGTCAACTTGGCTTTGAAGAGTGAAGTTGATTTGTATCAAATACTTAACATATAAGCATCTCGGAGAAATCGAATGGCTTTAACAAATGCAGATCGCGCAGAGATCATCGCTAAATTCGCTCGCGCTGAAAACGACACTGGTTCACCAGAAGTTCAAGTAGCTCTTTTGACTGCACAAATCAATGATTTGCAAGGTCACTTCAAAGAACATAAACACGACCACCATAGCCGTCGCGGTTTGATCCGTATGGTTAACCAACGTCGTAAGCTTCTTGATTACCTTAAAGGTAAAGACGCTACTCGTTATGCTGCATTGATTGCTGCTTTAGGTTTACGTCGTTAATTCGATTAAACTTTTATTTTCGGACTATTGCATGTTACGTGCTGTAATACTGAAAACTAGAGTCTATCTAGCTTGGTCTAGATAATAGAGAAGGGGCGATGTTTCGCTCCTTCTTTGTGTCTTAAATTCATATTTTACGCGATATGAGTATTTTAATTGTCTAGTGAGGTCGGCTTCTAAGCTTTGTCATTTATAATCGAGCTCAGGGTTTCTGAGTTGTGAATGCCAAACCTTAGGGGTCTCCACTAGAAGAAAATCGGGAAACATAAAAATATGTCGATGTTTAATATTATTCGTAAAGAATTCCAATACGGTCAACACCAAGTTGTTTTAGAAACTGGTCGTGTTGCTCGTCAAGCCAATACGGTTGTGATCACAATGGGTGGGGTGCAAGTTCTTGTTGCAATCGTAGCTCAGCCAAAAGCAAAAGCAGGTCAAGACTTTTTCCCATTGACTGTTAACTATCAAGAAAAACAATATGCAGCGGGTCGTATTCCAGGTGGGTATGGCAAGCGTGAAGGTCGTCAGTCTGAATCTGAAACGCTTATTTCACGTTTGATTGACCGTCCAATTCGTCCATTGTTCCCAGAAGGTTTCTACAACGAAATCCAAGTAACAGCGACTGTTATTTCTTCTGATAAAACGATGGATGCTGATATTGCTGCAATGCTCGGTACTTCAGCTGCAATGTCAATTGCGGGTGTTCCATTCCGTGGTCCGATTGCAGGCGCACGTGTTGGTTTAATCAACGGTGAATACATTCTTAACCCGAACCACGAACAAATGAAAGAGTCTGATCTTGATCTTGTTGTTGCGGGTACTGAAGCTGCTGTACTTATGGTTGAATCTGAAGCGAAAGAGCTTTCAGAAGACCAAATGCTAGGTGCTGTGCTTTTCGGTCATGACGAAATGCAAATCGCGATTCAAGCGATTAAAGAATTTGCAGCAGCTGCGGGTGCAGTTGAATCAACTTGGGTTGCTCCAGTTAAAAATGAAGAACTTTTGGGTCAGTTAAAAGCTGCATTTGAAGCAAAAATCTCTGAAGCGTATACCATTGCTGTTAAGCAAGACCGTTATGCTGCATTAGATGCACTTCATGCCGAAGCTGTTGCTCAGTTCGTTCCAGAAAATGACGAAACGGGTATCGCTGCTGAAGTTGACGAATTATTCGAAGACCTTAAATACCGTACAGTTCGTGACAACATCTTGTCTGGTAAACCACGTATTGATGGTCGTGACACGAAAACTGTTCGTGCAATCGATGTTCAAGTGGGTGTATTAGACCGTGCTCACGGTTCTGCATTGTTTACACGTGGTGAAACTCAAGCGTTGGTTACAACGACTTTGGGTAATACTCGTGATGCGTTGATGGTTGATACGCTTGCTGGTACTAAAACTGATAACTTCATGCTTCATTACAACTTCCCTGCATACTCTGTAGGTGAAACTGGTCGTGAATCTGGTCCTAAACGTCGTGAAATCGGTCATGGTCGTTTGGCACGTCGTGGTGTTCAAGCCGTTCTTCCACCAGCTGATCGCTTCCCGTACGTGATTCGTATCGTATCTGACATCACTGAATCGAACGGTTCATCTTCAATGGCTTCTGTATGTGGTGCTTCATTGTCACTTATGGATGCAGGTGTTCCACTTAAAGCGCCAGTTGCGGGTATCGCAATGGGTCTAGTGAAAGAAGGCGAGCGTTTCGCAGTGCTTTCTGACATCTTAGGTGATGAAGATCACTTAGGTGATATGGACTTTAAAGTAGCAGGTTCTGCAAACGGTATTACTGCACTTCAAATGGACATCAAGATCGAAGGGATTACTGAAGAAATCATGGAAGCTGCATTGAACCAAGCTTATGCTGGTCGTATGCATATCTTGAATGAAATGAATCAAGTGATTTCACGCGCTCGTCCTGAAATTTCGATGCACGCGCCTACATTCCAAGTGATCAACATCAACCCTGATAAGATCCGTGATGTGATTGGTAAAGGTGGTGCGACGATTCGTGCGATCACTGAAGAAACTAAAGCTGCAATTGATATCGAAGATAACGGTACAGTTCGTGTATTTGGTGAAACTAAAGCTGCTGCTGCCGCTGCTGTTGCAAAAATCCAAGCGCTTACTGCTGAAATCGAACCAGGTACAATCTACATGGGTAAAGTGATCCGTATCGTTGAATTTGGTGCGTTCGTCAACATCCTTCCTGGTACTGATGGTTTACTTCATATCTCTCAGATTTCAAACGAACGTGTTGCGAACGTAACGGATATCTTAACTGAAGGTCAAGAAATCAAAGTACAAGTGGCTGATGTAGACAACCGTGGTCGTATTAAATTAACAATGAAAGACATTGAACAAGCTTAATCCCTTGATCTGTTTAGACTGTTATTGAAAAAAGCCTGCATCAAGCAGGCTTTTTTTATGGCATGATTTCGCCTAAGACTTACTCGAATATTCCTGACAACGTCACTATGCAAACTTATTATTTTTATCAGCATCAGACTGAACATTATATTTATGTGACTAGAACAAAAATACAGGATCAAGAGCCTGAATTTATTTGGGTGGATTGTTTACGCTCAGATGTCATCAATCGATCTGAGGAATGGAATAAAGACATTCATCAGCGTACGTCACTCGTTCTAAATGAATTTCATATCCGCGATATTCTAAATTTAGAACATCCATGTGTATTCGATACCATGGACGATTATGATTTACTCATTTTTAGAAAACTCATTACGCCTGAAGATAAAGTCATGATCAGTGACCAAGCTTTAGAAAAGCATGAAAGTCTTTTCGGCTTATCGACCACGCCAACCAGTTTTATTATTAATCCGCAAGTTTTAGTCACGATTCGTGAACAAGGCAATAAAGCGATCGAAAACTTTATCGCTCGGATTGAAACAATTGTGTGTCGTGCAATAGAAGAGCAGAACAAGCCTCGAAAGTTGGCGATAACACCAATAGATCTTACGCTTCGATTATTGAACACCATGGTTGATGGATATTTAGATCTGAGAGTGCCTTTAACAGCACGAGTGGAATATTGGCAGCAACAACTATTGCAGGGGCATCGTCGTTTTACTCAATGGAATCAGCTCTTACAAGAAAACATGGCATTTCAACAAGTTGAAAATATTTGTGAAGAGCAAATTGAAACTCTACAAGAACTTCGTGATGAAATCGTAGATAACTATCCGCATTTGAAAGGCAAAAAACAGGCTGAAAAGCAAGATTTGGTGTTGGTTCGTGTTGACGATTTAGTCAGTCATATTGAGCGTATTCAAAAACATACGACTCGATTAGGAAATTCGATTCAGGCGGCGATTGATTTGCACTTTTCAGCAGTCGCCAATCAAACCAATGAAAATATGCGGATTCTCGCTATCATTACTGCGATTTTTGCACCATTAACGTTGCTCACAGGTATTTACGGAATGAACTTTGCCGCTATTCCGGGACTGCATGATCCAAAAGGATTCTGGATCATGATCGGCATTATGTTGTTAACCACTATTGTACTCATTATCTTCTTCTATCGCAGACATTTAGTGGGTCGTGGCGAACGTAGTGTGATGGATATGTTAGCCCAACAACATAAGGATCAACATGTAAACTTTTTCTGGTTTTTAGACTATGAACCGATTAAAAAAACCATGAAAGAAGTTGAAAAAATCACACGATTCAAATAATCGACGATAATCGAATCATTTAAATTGGACTCTGAACAGAGGTTGCTTTTAAAATCTGATAAAGATGATCCTTCAACTTTAATTTTTTACGTTTTAACAGTTCGATGTCATCATTGATATTGATCAGATTCACAGGATCTTGTTCAAGCTGTGTGATCTGACGATTCAATTCATCATGATCTTCCATCAGTCGTGCAAAATGGACATCTTCATTGGCCAATTTTTGCATTAAATCCCGATATTCAGGGAACATATTTTTTAGTTTTTTATTCAAATTTTTGCTGTTCATATCGCTGTCATTACCTCATTCAAAGAATCAATCATAGAGCATGGATCAAGCACTGATTTTAAAAAAATCAGATGTGTCTAGCTGGTGGTGATCAGCTATGGGTCATTTGTACGTGTTTAACTTCTTTACGCAATTGCTGAACTTCGTCGATCAAATCTAACATCATGGCGACCGCAGAAAGACTGGCATCGAAATCACGCTGTAGGCGATAAGCACGGCGTGCACGCGATAATTCATCACCAAAAAATTGATGAATGCGTGTTTCCGAGCGAGCAGGGAGGATTTCATATTCCAAGAGTTGTAGAACCCATTCTGGGCTTTGTCCACATGCTTGGGCAAAATGGGTTAAATCGAAAATATAATGTTCATCGACAATTTCAGCTTCTAAACATCCATCTTTAATGACTTCACGATAATGAATAGTGGTCATGATTACTCTCCTTAATTCGATCTCGGATTAAAGTGTGAAAATGCTTGGGCAAAATCCTGATAAGCATTGATCTGCTGTTCGGTTTCAGCTTTCGGATAAACGATATTCAGAACCAAATAAAGATGCCCTGGTGTTTTAGAGGGAATACCTTTGTCTTTTAGGCGTAACTGTTTTCCATAGACAGTATTTTTGGGAATGCTGACTTTTACTTTTCCAGAAGGGGTCATTACTTCAATGTCTTGACCAAGTGCCGCTTCCCAAGGGCTAATATTAATATTGTAATAAATGTCAGCACCTTCAACTCGAATTTGATCAGTATTGATATATTGAATTTCAATATATAAATCACCTGCTTCACCGCCATGAATGCCTGCTTGACCTTGCTTGACTAAACGGATTTGTTGACCTTCTTTCATGCCTTTGGGAATTTTAACTTGGAGTGTTTTTCGTTGAACTTCAGGTTCACCGTAAGCATTGTATGTTGGAATTTGAAGGGTGATGGTTTGTGTTGCTCCTTCGAAAGCCACACTCAGATCCACTTCTATGCGCGCATGTTGGTCTTCACCTTTAAAGCTAAATTGTTGTGATTGGCGTTCATCGTGTGATTGTGAACCACCAGATTGATATCGACCACCACCAAAGCCTTGACCAAAACGACCAAATAAATCTTCAAAGCCTGAAAAATCGTGAGATTGATTGGAGCTGTCAGACGAATAAGATGCGCCGCCTTGGTTGAACTGATCAAAACCTTGAGGATGATCAAGTTCGAAATCATATTGTTTCTTCTTTTCATCATTATTCAGAACATCGTAAGCCACATTAATCGCCTGCATTTTTTCTTCTGCATCCGTTTCTTTACTGACATCAGGATGATATTGACGCGCAAGTTTACGATACGCTTTTTTGATATCCTCTGGACTTGCATCTCGTGAAACGCCGAGTTCTTCGTAATAGCTTTTTGCCATAATTTATCTATTTTTTTGATCAAGTTTTATTCATTATTAGCTGAGTTTGCTGTACTACAGTATTATTTCTTGGTGTTTAATTGTTTCTAATTTTTTCAATGCGCTGATCTGACCTCAATGTCATTCATATTCCTTCCATTTCCCAGAAAAATCATTTGCAGATAACGTGCTGATAGATCAAATGCTCAGCAACAATCCGTATATTTTTTTCGTCTCAAATCTCCTGTAGTTATTCTTCACATAAAAAAATGAGTAAGACCATGCTTACTCATTTTTGTACAGAATACAATCAAATTTTGATGAATTATGTATTTAAGTTATTGTTTAAATTAACTTAAATGTTCGCCAAATAAACCTAAAGCTTCTTCTGCTGTAAAGCTATAGCGAGTATTGCAGAATTGGCAATCCATGGTAATAGGATTTTGTTCTTCCAGTGTCTCTTTGACAGACTCTACACCGATTTGTTCAAGTGCAGTAGCACAACGTTCTTTTGAACAAGTACAACCGAAGTAAAGTTTTTCAACTTCAGGAAGGCGGACTTCTTCTTCGTTATATAAACGATAAAGAATTTCTTGTGCATCCAATTGCGTCAATTCATCTGCTTTTAAGGTTTCTGTCAGCATGGTGAGGCGTGGCCAAATATCTTCATCAACGCGTTGTTGCTCTTCTTCATTATTACGGGGTAATAATTGAATCAGTAAGCCACCAGCACGTTGAGCAGAACTTGCCAAAACAATACGCGTCGGAATCTGTGCAGACAAATCGTAATATTGCATTAGGCATTTTGCTAAGTTCGATTGATCTAAAGGCACGATCCCTTGATAACGCTCACCAAACTCAGGCTCAATATTTATAAACAGCACAGGGTTGACGAGCGTATTCAGTACTGTACTGCTATTTTCAGCAGTATTAAAATGAGGATCTGCCTCATAATCAGCCAGAGCACGCACTTCGCCGTTATGATCACATTCAGCCATCGCCCATTTCAACGTGCCTGATGCTTGAATTTGGAGGCTAATACGTCCTTTAATTTTAAGCGTACTTGCAAGGAGTGCGGTCGCAGTTAACATTTCACCCAAAAGGACTTGGATGGCAGGTGCATAATCACGCTGAGACAAAATAGTTTGTAATGCTTCTTCTAGATGAACGACTTCACCACGAACAGGACTGTTTTCAATATAAAAACGTTGACGTAAATCTGACATAAAATTCTCCAAATCCCTGCTTAGATGGTGACGAAATTGTAAATCACAAGTTAATTTTCTTCATCACGACAGACATTAATTTGATCTTGGGGAGGATGGTTTCGAGTACCTGTGAATTTAGACGCATCGGCATGATGTCTATAGACATTGGGTCCAAGCTCTAAAGTCGAATGATGCTCATGAAGATTCTTTGAATCACTTTCAAAAATATGTTCTAACTCTGCAAGGAATCCACGATAACTTTCATATACTTTCTGTTCATCCGTGTAAATTCTTTGCTGTTCTGCGATTAATCTCTCATCATAGTCCCTGAAAAGCTCGATGCTTTCACGTGCTTCTTGTTCAGGGATATCCAATAAACATAATGTTCGATAGGCCATGCCCAAAGATGATAAATAGGTTTCACGCCAAATGTATTCTATGCCTAAATCTTTCAGTAAGTGCATGTGATAACGGTCACGTGCACGAACAATCAACATCAAACTTGGATAGTTTAAGCGAAGATGACGTGCCACATTCATCGAAACTTCGACATCATCGATTGCCAAAACAAAGACTTTGGCCTGTTGAATGCCCGCAGAACGTAATAATTCAGGTTGAGTTGCATCACCATAGTATAGCTTACCGCCATATTTACGAACAAAATCGATCCGTTCTAAATTGTTATCAATCGCGGTAAAGGGGAGACGATGCATATGTGCCAGACGTGCAACAATTTGTCCAACTCGACCAAAACCGGCAACGATCATGTGTGGATGTTGATCAGGCACATCATCATACTCGGGGGCTTCACTCTGTCGATCTAAAAGAGGCACTAACCATTTCGTCACCATCCAAAATAGAATTGGGGTGAATGCCATTGAAACTGTCACGATCAAAGTCACAGGATTCATAATCGCATCGCTGATCACCTTCTCACTTTTGGCCACAGCAAGAATGACATAAGCAAACTCACCGCCTTGAGCTAAACATACAGCAGTTAAAACACTTTGTTTCCAGTTATATTGATAATATCGAGCAACACCTAACATGATGATTGCTTTCAGCAACATCAATAATAAAGCGCCACCGATGATCAGCAAAGGTTGCTCGACAATTAATGCTAAAGGTGTGGTCATCCCAACCGTCATAAAGAACAGACCCAGTAATAACCCTTTAAACGGCGTAATACTGGCTTCTAACTCATGTCTAAACTCAGAATCTGCTAAAAGCACACCGGTTAAAAATGCGCCTAAAGTTGTGCTGATGCCGAGTACATCCATCAGTACGACGACAGCCAGTACAATAAATAAGCCTGCGGCCGTCACCAGTTCAGTTGCACCACTTTTGACAATGAATCTAAAGAAAGGTCGCATGACGTAACGACTAAATAAAAATAAGCCTGTAAATGTGGCAACAATGGCGGCAAAGTAAGCAATACCGTGATGGGGCGATTCTGTGCCAGCCAGTAGAGGAATAATCGCAAGCAGTGGAATCGCGGCGATATCCTGAAGCAGTAAAATGGAAAAAGACTGCTGACCATAGGTGGTATTGAGCTGTTGTTTTTCTGAAAGAAGTTGTAGGACGAAGGCTGTTGAAGACAGCGCCAGTGCAAAGCCAATAACGAAGCTGGCACTTAAGCTTTGTTGAAACAGCAACCAAATCGTTGCCATCAAGATCACGCCTGTAATGATGACTTGTGAACTACCAATGACAAAAATTGAACGTCGCATTTGCCACAACCGTTGTGGACGCAGCTCAAGACCAATCAGAAACATCAATAAAATCACACCGAATTCAGCTAAGTGCGAAATGGCAGTGGTGTCTTGAGCAATATTAAATGCACTTGGCCCAAGCAAAATGCCTGTAAAAAGATAGCCCAGTACGGTTGCAACGCCGAATCTTTTTCCAAGTGGAACAAGAATTAATACAGCGCCTAAGAAAATCGTTATTTGAAGCAAAAGCGACATCGGCTCTTCCTAAGCATCATCATGATTGGTCTTTAGAAATTGTAATCTTGAAAAGTATGCATGTGTATGAAAATTTGTGTGATTCATTTTTATTGAACTCATGTAAATAATAATGATGATTTACATATGATTTAGTCATTTCTATGAAACTAACTCAGTTCTTGTGGATCGACATCAATGGTCAGTTTCATTGTAGATGGCTTGTAGAATAAAACGTGTTGCCACCATTCACGAACGTAGAAGTGTAGTTTGGCACGGTCACCCGATAATAAAACCACATGCGCTTGGAAGCGACCTGCCTTACGTTCCATCGGTGCTGGAATGGGTCCCCAGATATCAATCAAATCACCTGAATGCTGACGTAAAAGTTGAGTCATTTCATTCAAGAATTTTTGATTCTCTTCTTGGCTTTTAGATTCACAGCGGAGCATGACTGCATAACGATAGGGTGGAAGCAGTGCAATCTCACGATCATGCAAAGTTTCTTTAGCAAAGGCTCGATAGTCTTTGGTGATTAAAGTATTTAATAAAGGATGATCAGGTCGGAGCGTTTGTAAAAAAACTTCCCCTTTTTTGTCACCACGACCTGCACGACCTGCCACTTGAATAATGAGCTGAGCGGTGCGTTCCGTGGCACGAAAATCGACACTGAGTAAGCCTGAATCGATATCTAGAATCGCAACTAACGTAACATAAGGAAAATGATGACCTTTCGCGAGCATTTGTGTGCCCAATAAAATCATGGGTTCACTTTTGTGGATTTGATCGTAGATTTTTTGCCAACTTCCGACACGACTGGTGGAGTCACGATCGACACGAATAATATTTTGATTGGGAAAAAGCTCATTCAGACTTTCTTCAACCTTTGCTGTTCCCATGCCGATTGGCTTTAAAGTGCTTTGATTGCATTGAGGACAGGCATCAGGAAGTCGATTGATTGTTCCGCAATGGTGACAGTGTAAATGTTCGTATGGTTTCTTATGCAGAGTAAAGTGCGCATCGCAATGAGGGCAACTGGCTTGCCATGCACAGCTTTCACAAATTAGAACAGGGGCGTAACCACGTCGATTTAAAAATATGAGGACTTGTTCTTTCTTATCTAGTCTTGCTTGGATTTCTTTGATGAGCGTTTCGCTTACGCCATGCTGTTTTTTGGCAATTTTTAAATCAATCAAATGCATTTTAGGCATGCTTGCACCACCAGCGCGGTGATTTAATTCTAAACGCGTTAATTTTCCTTGTTGTGCAACGTGAAAACTGTCAACACTCGGTGTCGCTGAACCTAACACAATCGGGCATTTTTGCAGATGTGCACGATACATTGCGACATCGCGTGCATGATAGCGAAAGCCCTCATGCTGTTTAAACGATAAATCATGTTCTTCATCTAGAATGATCAGCCCCAAATTTGGCATCGGGGTGAAGAGCGCTGAACGTGTACCAATAATAATCGACGCTTTGCCTGTTTGCGCATGTTGCCATGCTTGAAGGCGCTTACTGTCGTTCAGACCTGAATGAAGTAAGGCGATGTTGCAATGAAAACGGGACTGAAAACGGCTGATGGTTTGTGGGGTCAGCCCAATTTCAGGCACTAAAACCAGCACTTGTTTGCCTTGTTTTAAAACCTCATACATGACTTGCAAATAAACTTCCGTTTTACCACTGCCTGTTAGGCCGTCGAGTAGAAAGGCTTGATATTTTTTTAAGGATTTAAGAATATTTTGAATCGCAACTTTTTGCTCTTCATTGGCGGTTAACGGCATTTGAGCCAGTTGCACAGGTTCTGGTGTGAAATCTTGTGGTTCAAGCTCACATTGGATAATGCCTTTTTTTTCGATTGCTTTGAGTGTCGCTGTTTCAACCCCACTCAAATTCAATATGGTCTCCGCCGTTCCATGTGGATGTAGTTTTAAAATTTTATATGCATCTTGTTGTTTTAAGGAGCGTTTGAGTTTGTCTTGCGCATCTGGATCAATGATTTTCCAAGTCAATGCGAGCAGGTTGTATGGCTTACCTTGACGTAATAAAGTCGGAATCGCACTATGCATGACTTCGCCAATCGGAAATTGATAATAAGACGCTGACCATTTCACTAAATTTAAAACTTGATCATCTAAAATGGCATGATCATCCAAAAGTTTGGTAATGGCTTTAAGTTTAAATCGGGGATCAAGCGGTGCATCCAGAGGCAATTTTTCTGTGATTAAACCCACGAGATTTTGTCTGCCAAAAGAGACAGAAACACGAGCCCCTATAGCCGCTTGATCATACTGTTCAGCAGAGACTTGGTAGTCAAAACAATCATAAAGATGCACAGGCACTGCGACGCGAATGCGATAGATGGCTGGGCTTATTTCTGTTGTATTTGACATAAATAGAGTATAACTCGCTGAGTTAAAATTGATCGTTAAGCTGAAAGGCTTATGTTAAAGTAAATGATCATTTGTAAAGATTGAATATGAATGATTTTAGTGGTCTGACGCAATACCGAAGACAAATTAATTGGACATACTAGAGCATTATAATGCCTGCATATCAATATACCGCTGTAGATGAATCAGGGAAACAGCAGAAAGGCGTGCTAGAAGGTGATTCAGCACGGCAAATTCGGCAACAACTTCGGGACAAACAATGGATCCCAATTCATGTTGATGCTGTTGAGTCGAAAGATAAACAACAATCTACAAGCATCTTTCGTAAAAAATTTACAGCCTATGATTTGGCATTGATGACACGTCAACTGTCAGTTTTAGTTGCAGCAGGTATTCCACTTGAAGAAGCCTTGCATGCGGTCACCAAACAAAATGAAAAAGCGCATATTAAAAATTTGATGGCATCTGTTCGTTCAAAAGTGATGGAAGGGCATTCCTTAGCTCAAGCGATGCAGCAGTCCAGTAGTTTTCCTGATCTCTATATTGCAACGATTGCAGCAGGAGAGCGTTCAGGTCATTTGGATTTAATTTTAGATCAGTTAGCCGACTACACTGAAAACCGTTTTGCGATGCAAAAGAAAATTCAAGCCGCGATGGTCTATCCGATTATTTTGATGTTGATGTCATTTGCTATTGTGATGGGACTGATGACCTATGTTGTTCCAGACATTGTCAAAACCTTTGATCAAAATAAAGATGCTTTGCCTTGGATCACGGTTGCCTTAATGAAATCAAGTGACTTTATTCGACAGGCTTGGCCATTTATGTTGGTATTTTCAGGTCTTGGTATTTTCCTATTGATTCGTTTTTTAAGAACATCGGCAGGACACTATGCCTTTGATCGCTTAACGTTGAAATTACCACTCTTTGGAAAGCTCTCCAAGGGGATTAATGCGGCACGTTTTTCCAGTACTTTATCCATTTTGACTCAATCAGGCGTACCTTTGGTCGATGCATTAAAAATTGGTGCTGCGGTCAGTAATAATTGGGTCATTCGAGATGCAGTCAATGTTGCAGCGGGAAAAGTCACGGAAGGTGGTAACTTAGGAACGCAGTTAGAACGTTGTGGTTATTTCCCCCCGATGATGGTGCAAATGATCAAAAGTGGTGAAACATCGGGGGAACTCGATCGAATGCTAGATCGAGCTTCAATCATGCAGGATCGTGAAGTCACAACCTTGATTTCCACACTCTTGGCGCTACTTGAACCTTTAATGCTGATATTGATGGCAGGAATAGTCTTAGTGATTGTGATCGCAGTGATGTTGCCAATCGTTAATATGAATAATATGATTTAATCAATTCGCAATGGATATGTGCCAATATTGAATAATAGATAGAAGTTTTGATGAAAGACTGATGAAAAGAATCATTGAAGAATTTGACGTTATATAGAGAGAAATTGAATGCAATACAAAGCGATGCAGGGTAAGCAATCAGGTTTTACTTTAATTGAAGTGATGGTTGTGATTGTGATTTTAGGTGTTTTAGCGGCACTGATTGTACCAAACGTCATGGGACGTGGTGAAAAAGCCAAAGTTGATACCACCTTGATCACCTTAAAAGGGGTAGCGGGTGCATTGGATCAATACAAATTAGACAATAACCAATATCCGTCTATGCAAGATGGTGGTTTGGATGCATTAGTCAATCAACCTGCATCTGCAAAAAATTGGTTGCCAGGCGGTTATGTCAAAGGTGGATATCCAAAAGATAGTTGGGATAACGACCTGCAATATGTCATTCCAGGTTCTGAAGGACGTACCTTTGATTTATATTCTTTTGGTGCGGATGGTAAGCAAGGTGGTGAAGGAAATGATGCAGATATTTTCTATACACCTTAATTGAAAATCATTCTGATTTACTTGGCATGGAAATAATCACTTCATTTGATCGAATTAATAAATACCAAATGAAGTGATAATGTTTATCATTTAATTTAAAAATATAAATAATTGATTTTTATTGAAATTAAAATAATATCTACCTGAGAGTTATAATAAGAATCACTCCCATATTTAATAGTTACAATAAAATTAAAATATGGATAAATATAGACTTTTTATTTTTTAAAATCCTTGCATAATAGATCGTAATATATAGGAATTTGATGGAGGGGGTTAAATGAAAGCATTATTTATCGCAGATGAAATCAATCAATTTCATTGGTCAATGCTAAAATCCGTTCTGTTGATTCTTAGCTTATTACCACTGAGCCAATTTTTTATCAGCCTGTGGCAGCACACAGATGGCAGTAGCCAAATCATGGTGGGATTTATGGCGATTAGTGTGTTTAGCGCGATCTCTATAATCAGCTTTTGTAGTGCATTGAATGCAAGTGTGATGAATGTTCAGCAAAATGAACAACCTGCTGCATTTGAACAGGCGGTCGTAAAACTTTATCGTTATGTGCCAATGTTAAGTTTGGCTGTGATGATGTCTTATTTAGCAACTCAGTTCTAATGACATATTTTAAAGTTGCTTCTATTCCGAAGAGGATGAGTTTAAAAAGATTTTGCTAAAGCTCATGCAAAAACCCGAAGATTAATCTTCGGGTTTTTTATTGGTTTATGTTTTATTTCAGCGGATCGATTAACGTCTTGATTTAAATGAAACGTCAACTTTACGTGGACGGTAAATCCAGCCGATTGCTAAAAGTAATAATGACAAGATCAGGATAGGCCAATCACTTAAACGGTTGTATAAGGTTTGACCTTGCATCGCAGGTAAATCGCCACGTAGAACCGCTCTTTCATCCATAGGGGCTTGTTTAACAATATGCCCGTGATGGTTAATAAATGCCGTCACGCCTGTATTGGTTGCACGAATAAACCAACGACCATTTTCTTTAGCGCGCATTTGAACCATTTGTAAGTGTTGTAACGGCCCCGCTGTCCCTTTAAACCACGCATCATTTGAAACGGTGATGAGGAAATCGCTGTTCGTTGCATTGCGACGCGTTAAGTTCGGATAAGCCACTTCGTAGCAAATGGCTGCCGCTAAATTTCTGCCTTTAATTGAAAAGGGTTGCTGATTACGATCACCGCGTGAAAAACCACTCATGGATGGATCATTTTGAAGGGCAGGAAGCACCCAGCTTAAAAAACCAGACAGGGGAATGTATTCACCAAAAGGCACTAAACGTTGCTTTTTATACAAACCAGACGCATCACTGCCAGATGCCATCATGGCGTTGTAATACATGGGATACCCTTGTTGTTGAGACTCTTCAAGATCCCAATAGGGGATGCCTGTCACCCAAGCGGTATCCGTGGTTTTGCCTTGTTGATCAAGCGCTTTCAAAAATGGTTCGATGTCGGTTTGGAACAGTGGGATAGATGATTCAGGCCAAACAATAAGATCACGTCCCCATTCACTACGACTTAACTCGGCGTAGATTTCCAAAGTTTTAACTTGGTATTCAGTCAGCCATTTTAAATCTTGTGGAATGTTGCCTTGAATTAAAGAGACTGAAAGTGGTTTTTCAGCTTTTTCTTCCACAAATTGAATAGAAGAGACTGCCCACGCACCAACAATTAAAAAGAGTGAAATGAATGCCCATGCATATTTTTTTCGCAGTATTTCAACCAATGCACATGCCAATAAAATAACCACAAAAGAAACGGCATAAACACCAAAAAGCGGTGCGTAGTTATCGAGTAAGCGTTCGGTAAATGCATATCCTGCGAAGAGCCAAGGAAAACCTGTAAATACCCATGTTTTTGCCCATTCAAAGAGCACCCAAATTGGCGCAAAAGTCAGCGGTGTTTCTGGGAAGAAACGTCGGTATAACCAAGTTTGAAATGCGGTAAATAGACCCATCAAAAGTGCCATGAGGACAATCATCAACACACTTAAAAATGCATGGGTATCGCCGTAGACATGGATTGAGGTATAAAGCCAAAAAGCACCGACAAACCAAAGACCAAAGCCATAAGACAGACCAATGGCAAAAGCTTGCTTCGCTGTTTTTTGCTGCAAAACAGCATAGAGCAAAGCTGGAGAAAGAATGGCTAACCACCACCAATGAAAGGGTGCTAATGCAAAACTAAAGATTGCCCCTGAAATAAGCGCAATCAATAGTGGAAAAATAAAAGGAAGTGGTTTTTGTTGTTTTGAAGAATTTAACTGTTTGTCAAAAAAAGCGCTCATTTACGTACGGCTCGAATCAGATGAATAGTGCGGGCATCTGCTTCGATAATGGTGAATTCCCAATTATCGAGTTCAATCACTTGCCCTTGTAGATCACTTACAAGACCAATTTCTTGAAGCAACAGACCGCCCATAGTCTCTACTTCATCATCAGAAAAATCAGCATCTAAAATATTGTTGAAATGTTCAATTGGTGTAAGTGCCTGAACCATCCACGTATTTGCTGTTTCAGGAGATTGATCGGGAATAATATAGTTGGCTTCTTCATCGGTATTGTCATGCTCATCTTCGATTTCACCGACAATTTCTTCCAAAATATCTTCTAAAGTGACCAATCCAGAGGTTGTGCCATATTCATCAATCACAATGGCAATATGGGTCTGCGTATTTTTCAACATACGGAGTACTTGGTCAGAGCGAGCGCTTTCTGGAACGAAAATAGGTTGGCGCATGAGGGCATGCACAGTGATGGTTGAATCACGGTGACTTAAAAATGGCAGAAGATCTTTAGCCAGTAAAATACCCACCACATTATCAGGCTGATCTGTTGAGAAAACAGGGAAGCGTGAGTGAGCTGATTCAATTAAAACGGGCAATATATCAAGAAGATCATCATCTTCCTGTAAGCTGACCATTGAAGTGCGTGGAGTCATCACTTCACGAATTTTAGTTGCTGGAAGTTCAAAAATACCTTCAAGCATTGCAACGGTATCTGGCTCAAGTAATCGACGAGAATCTTGTACGATTTTTAATAGTTCATCTCGGGTTTCTGGCGCTGTACCTAACCATTTGCGTAAACCGCGCATACCCCATGATGTACCTGACTCATCTTGCATGATCTTTCCTGAAGACTCTTGAAATAAAAATAATATTTTTATCATACCTTAGAAAAAAAAGAAGTCTATGCATAAACTTCAACAGTAGTCGGAATGATTCAATTGCTTTGAAAAACAAGGTTCATTTCAAGTACACAATAAACTCATTTTAGAAAAGTACATGATTCATAATAAAAAATCTTTAGTTAAGTGGCTTAGGAAAGAAAGCATATCGAAATAAGTTTATCGATGAATATGTGGTTCATTCACTTAACAGTTTGCATGCTTTTATTGAATACTATGGAAATAGAAAATTTCATAATTCATTAAAATTTATTTTTAAACTCAATATTGCAGAAACTGATCAGCTGTAAATTGATGGAGTGGTTGTAGTGTTAGGCTATGTTAGAATAGTTTGATTTTTAATTTGAGTGAAACCATGACAGATTCAAATGCTACGCCTGCCATTCAAATCAATACACGTGGTTTACGTTGCCCTGAACCCGTGATGATGTTACATCAAGCGATTCGAAAATCTAAGTCGGGTGACATTGTTGAAGTTTTTGCTACAGATAATTCTACATCGTGGGATATCCCAAAATTTTGTATGCATTTGGGGCATGAATTGCTCCTTCAAGAAGAGCGTTTAGATGTTGATGGAAATAAGGAATTTCATTACCTGGTTAAGAAGGGATAATCAAATTATTTGTTATTGAGAAAAGGCACTCTTGAGATGAAAGAATAAGCCAATCAAAATCAGGATTGGTTGGCTTTTTGACTTTATTGATCTAATCAATTTACATAAAACTGTTAATTTTTAAGCTAATTCTCTTATTTTTTGTTTATACTAACCTCAAAATATTTCAATAATAATTAATTTGGCTAATGAATAGTTTTTTAAACAACATTAATAGCGTTTTAGATGGTTTGGGTATTGGCGTAAAAAAACGAGCAATACACGTACAATTTTCCAATCCAAGCTTAAATCAAGAAGTCTTTCTGCAACGCATAGATGGACAACACACGCTGAATGAAGGCATCCAAGCAGAACTGATCTGTCTATCGACTAATGCCACCATCTCCCTTAAAGCATTCATCGGATGCCAAGTCGCTGTGGACCAAGTTACCGACCAAGGCAAACTGTTCCGTACCACAGGCATTATCACCGAAGCAGCCCAAGGGCAAAGCGACGGTTCACTGACCCTCTACAAACTCAATTTAGCAGATGCAACCGCACTGTGGCACAAACGCCGCAACAGTCGCGTGTTTATGAACAAATCAGCCGTCGAAGTGATCGAAACCCTCTTCCAAGAATGGCAAAACAAAAGCCCACTGTTTGCCTCAAGTCTCAGTCTTGATTTGAGTGGACTGAAACAACAATACGACGTCCGTCCCTTCATCATGCAAAGCAACGAAACGGACTACGACTTCCTGACCCGCCTCATGCGCAGTGAAGGCATCAACTGGCTAGTGGACGAAGCACAACACCAAGTACCGGTATCCACAAGCCCGATCGAAGCCCAAAAACTCCGCCTGATTGACGACAACAGCCAATACCAAGCACTGGAACGCAGAAACATCCGCTTCCACCGCAGCAGTGCCACAGAAAAACAAGACAGCATCACCAGCTTTATCGGACAACGCAGCATCCAACCGACCGCAGTCCACGTACAACGCTGGCAAGCCGATGTACTCGAACAAGAAGAAGGTGCAGGTACAGTCCAAAGCAAACACCAACACAGCAGTAACCAAGACAATGCCAGTCTAGGTTTAGAACAAGCTTGGCACGTGAGTCCTGCCTGGATGCAAGACCTCAAAGGCGAAGACCAAGCCACAGCCTCAGGCAACAGCCAGATCGAAAAGCTGAACCAAAACCTCAGCAACTACTATGATGCCCAAAGCAAACAATTCATTGCCAGCTCCACCGTACGAGACACCCAAGTCGGTTACTGGTTTGAACTCAACGAACACCCAGAGATCGACCAACACAGCGGATCAGACAAAGAATTCCTGATCACAGGCAAACAATACTACAACCAGAACAACCTACCCAAAGACCTGACCGATCAAATCAACCAACTGCTCAAACAAAGCAATTGGAACAGCAACTTCAAACGCGAACACGACCAAGAAGAACGCCAAGGCAACAGCCTGATCTTGCAACGACGCAATATTCCCACAGTTCCAGAATACAACCCATTACAACACCGCCCAGCAGCCCACCCACAACGTGCCAAAGTGGTGGGACCAAGTGGTGAAGAAATCCATGTGGATGAATGGGGACGTATCAAAGTCCGCTTCCTGTTCAGCAGAGCCGAGGACAACCAAGCTAATGGTGGAGCAGGCTCCAACAACAACGACACCGACTCCGCATGGGTGGATGTACTGACCCCGTGGGCAGGTGAAGGCTACGGCGCACGCTTCCTACCCCGTATAGATGAAATCGTGGTGATTGACTTCTTTGATGGCAACATCGACCGACCCTTTGTGGTGGGACGCATCCACGAAGCCCAACGTAGTCCAACCAAATTCGACACCAAAGGACAACTGCCAGACACTAAGAAGCTGGCAGGCATCCGTTCCAAAGAAGTCGGGGGTGCAGGCTTTGGACAGCTCAGATTCGATGACACCACAGGGCAAATCAGCACCCAACTGCAAAGCAGTCATGGCACAAGTCAGCTTAATCTGGGGAACTTAAGTCATCCAAAAGAGGCAGAGACCAGTGAAGGACGCGGAGAAGGCTTTGAGCTGAGAACCGATCAATGGGGCGCATTAAGAGCAGGGCAAGGTTTATTGCTGAGCACACACGCCCAAGGCGAAGCCAGTGGCCATCATTTGGATGCCAATGAAGCCAAGAGTCAGCTTGAAAGTAGCTTAAACAACTCAAAAGCCTTAAGTGAAGTGGCGAAGAATCAGCAGACCGATCCTTTAGAGAACCTAGATCAACTAAAAGCCTTTGTTTCTCAGCTTGAATCTGATTCATCAGAGGGCGGTAAGAGCAAGGCTGATGCTTTTAAATCTGCGCTGATGTTATTGGCATCGCCAAATAGTATTGCACTGGCATCCAATGAAGATATTCATTTATCGGCAGAACGTTACTTAAATTTAAATGCGAGTGACAGTATTAATCTCAGTACGCAAAAGTCTTTGATTGGACATGCACAATCTAAAATTAGTTTATTTGCGGCGCAAGAAGGGGCAAGGCTTTATGCAGGTAAAGGGAAAATTGAGATTCAAGCACAAAGTGATGGTGCTGACTTGATCGCTCGTAAAGGCATTCAGATTATTTCGACTGAAGACAAAATTGAAATTAAAGCGAGTAAAAAAATTGTGTTAATTGCGGGTGGATCACAGATTGAGATTAGTAGTGCTGGCGTGCTACCAACGACTGCTGGTAAGTTTGAGGTGAAGGCGGGGCAGCATAATTTTGTTAAAGGTCAAAATATTGCGAATGAAATTAAGAGAATGCCAGATATATGCGTAGATTGTTTAATTAAATCAGCTAAGGAATTAAGTTTTTTTATACAAGGCTAAAATGAAATCATATGTAATTGTGGATATAATAAAGTATCCTAAAATAATTGAACAATTAGATGCATTTTGTGTCGAGTATCAAATGTTATTTGATGGTCTGAAAAATGAGTCAATCTTATCTAAGTCACCTATTGTATTTAATTATTTTGAAAATTTTCACTTAATTGATTGTGTAGTTGTTTATTCAAATCTGAATTTAAATGACTTTTGTATATCTTTCTTAGAAAGATGTTTTTTATTTGATTATTCTGAAAATTTGATGTGTAAACTATATGATCCATTTACTTTGTATAGTTTAATTTTTATTTTAGATTTTAGTCAAAAAAAAGTAATTTTTTCAAAATTTAAATATGTATTTGTTAGTTTTAAGGGGGAGTTTAGATTTTTTAAAAATCAATTTGAAGGTGATTTATTTAAATTAAGTATTAATGATTTTCAATTTAATTTGATTTTTGAAGCTAGACTGAATCTTTTAAAAATTAATATCTACGAAAAATATAGCTATCAGTATAAATACGATATTATTGCAGATTTGGTTGAATATGCAGTTGATTGTGACATAAGTGATTTTATTAAAATTCAGGAGTTTGTTGATTGTGGTTTGAGATTTGATTTAACTTATATTAAACAAAATCTTGGTGAAGTGTTAGAAGATAAATACACTCCTGATAGTATAAAAATATTAGAAATAAAAAACTTAGGATAGAAATATGTCAGATCCATTTGAACAGATTAGAAGAGAAATGGCTCAAAAGCAATCATCAATAACTAACTGTAAAAAAAATGAAGTTATTTTGGAGCTAGCGGCAAAACCATTGAGTAAGGAGTATATGTATATGTGGGCGTATCCTGAAGGTCCACGACATATTGCAATAAGAGTTCCATTATATAGGTTGCATATGTATACGAAGTGTCATACTGGGTATTATTTTAAAGTATGTAGATTCGGCCCAAGATGTCTATATGACAAAAATAATAATCCTATATTGTCGGTCGCTGGTTTAGCTGATCAACAAACCCATAAAATGAGATGGTATCCAGAATACAGATTACATAGTACTGATCAAGCTGAAAATGGAGCATGGATTGTTACTGGTAATTTTTTGATCCATGATGGTCCTGATTCTTTTTCTTTTGATGAAATGTATGGAACAGCTGGTTGTCTTGAAGTTTTTGGTAAGAATGGATTCTCTACATTTAATCAAAAAATGTTAGAACTTTCTGGGGAATCTAGCCTTAAGAAAGTTAAATCTAAAATTACATACCATAAATCCATCCGTCCAAAGTTTAATGATTACAGAATGATTGATGTTAGAACTAAGGAACTAGTAAATAAAGGGAGAATATAGAGTGTTAAAGTATTTATTATTATTTATTTTAATTATTGGTAATAAGTATGCGTATGCTGGATGTGGATTTAATTCAGAGGAGGTCAGATACTTAAATATATATAACTATACAATCTTGCAGAGCTATAGTGTTGGTCAAAATATTTCCAAATTAAATTATGGTAAATCAGATATAGAAAATAATTTTTTAAAAAGAATTTCATCCAAAACTTCCAATATTTGTCAAATAGATTATCGTTCATATTTATTCGAAAGTAATAATAAAGAAATAGGTGTGATTTCTATTAAATTTGAAAAATTAGCAGATAGAGATATTTTTTTAAGAGAAATGGAAAAAAGCCGAGGCCGTATAAATAATAAAATTATGATTTCTTTTGAAGTTGATGTTATTGATAAATCAGTATATATATATTATGGAACGTATAACTTTTTAAAAACTAATATTCAGCATAAAAATGCTAAGATGGTAGTTAATTAATTTTAATAATAGATTAGATCTCTTTCATAAATCAAAAAACGATCTTTCTTTTGCCGATTATTTGTACCAAAGAATTTTAAATAATCGAGCATAATTTGCGGATGAAATATATCGATTCAAAGAAGCTTTCTGAAACACAGTTTAAGCGATACACAGGCATCTCATGGTCAACATTTTATTTAATGGTTGAGCAATTACAGAAGCATATTCCTGCGAAAGGCAGACCCTCTAAATTGAGCATAGAGGATCAGATCCTTCTGTGCTTAAGTTATTGGCGTGAATACCGAACATTGTTCCATGTTGCAACAAGTTATGGTGTGTCAGAGCTTACTGGTTCAAGAATCGTCCACCTTGTAGATGATTACCTCATCAAGTCCAACTTATTTAATTTACCAAAGTATTTACCTGAAAGTAAAGGCACTCACTGGAATGTGGTGATCGTAGATGCCACAGAAATTCCAATATAAAGGCCTAAAAACAGAAGAAAAGCTAAAGTGGCAAGAAAAAGGTGCATACTTTCAAAGTACAAGCCATCATTCATTATCAAACTCAGCAAATTATGAGTTTATATATAGCTAAATATATTTCTATAGCTACATGATTAATTTATTTTAATTTTTAAATATCAATATCCTATGTCAATTAAAATGTAGTCTATAGTTTTACGCTAGCTATACGAATAGGGGTGCTGTACATGATTTTGAACTATTCAAACACAATTTAAAATAGGTTGCTGAAGGATCTTTTATCTTTGCAGATAAAGGCTATTAAGGAATTTATGCAGTGTATTCAAATAGCCTATTACCATGAAAAGCAAAAAGGCGCTGTAAACTGAATCCTGCGCTGAATTTTTATAATCAGGAAATTAATAAATGAAGAATCGGGATCCAGCATGTATTTGGCTGTTCGAAAACCTTCAAGATACTTGCTGAGCAATATCGTAAACGAGGAAAAAGACTAAGCTTAAGATTCAATTTAATTGCGGGAATCTATAACATGGAGCTGAGCAAAAAATGTATTATAAAAGAAATCTATTATTTATATTTTTAAGTGGCATTATTTTTATAAATATAGCTTGTAGTAATAAATTAGCTTTCAATAAAAATAATCTTAAGCAGGCAGAAGTAAATAAGTACTATGAGGATTCAATAAAAATTGAAGATATTAATATTATAGATATCAACTTTTTTACAAACTTGCCAAATAATTCTGGGCTTGATATTACGATAGAGGGAGAGCCTCCATTTGATAGAAATTTAATCAAGATACAAGGAACTCCTAAGGTTATCGGTAATTATCAAATTGAAATTAAAGGTGAGTTTAGAGGCGGGGTTATGGATGGTGTTACTGATTTTAATAAAAAATTTGATTTAGTGATTAGTGATAAATAGTTTTTCATACTATATAACCCGAATCGCGGATAAGGATTTTTCTTTAAAATCATAAGCTCAATGTAATTTTATGATTAGTTTTTAGTGTTATCAGACCAAAGAATAGACTTTTTTATGCTCAAAATGATGGATAAGTCTTAAGATTAATAATCTCATTTCTTTAAGCAGGATTCGGGTTATATAAACAAACCCGCACTAAGCGGGTTTATTTATATCTTAAAAGAGATTACATATTCGGATAGTTTGGACCACCCGCACCCTCAGGCACTACCCAGGTGATATTTTGTGATGGATCTTTAATATCGCAAGTCTTACAGTGCACGCAGTTCGCTGCGTTAATTTGGAAACGCTTCGAACCATCATCATTTTCCATGATCTCGTAAACACCCGCTGGGCAATAGCGCTGAGCAGGCTCATCCCATTTTGGTAAATTCACATTCACTGGAATCGATGGATCATTCAGTTTTAAATGCGCAGGCTGATTCTCTTCATGCACCGTATTCGATACAAACACTGAAGACAAACGGTCAAAAGTGAGCTTGCCATCTGGCTTTGGATAATTTGGTTTAAACGTTTCAGCATCTTGCGTTTTTAAAGCTTCATGGTCACGAACCAAGTCATGCAGTGTAAATGGCACTTTAAAGACATTTTGATCGATGAAGTTAAATGCACCACCCATCCATTGACCAAATTTATGCATCGCAGGGCCAAAGTTACGCGAGTTATATAACTCTTCTTTCAACCAGCTGTTGTTAAATTTGTCTTTATAAGCCGTGAGTTCTTTCACGAAGAAATCTTCGCCTTCAGTTACACGAGCAACAGCGATATCACCACCTTTCTCAGCACCTGCAGCAATGGCTTCAAATACCGCTTCACCCGCGAGCATTCCTGATTTCATTGCAGTATGAGAGCCTTTGATTTTTGCAAAGTTTAAGAAACCTGCATCATCACCAATTAAACAACCGCCCGGAAAGGTCAGTTTAGGTAAAGAGTTAAAACCACCTTTAACCACTGCACGTGCACCATAAGAAAGACGCTTACCGCCTTCAAGGAATTGCTTGATCAGTGGATGTGTTTTCCAACGTTGCATTTCCATGAAGGGATACATATGTGGATTTTGGTAAGAAAGATCTACGATCATTCCCAATGTCACTTGGTTATTCTCAGCATGGTATAACCACCAACCGCCAGAAGAACCTGTTTCACTTAAAGGCCAACCTGCACCGTGCATTACGGTCCCTGCTTTATGCTTCGCAGGATCAATTTCCCAAAGTTCTTTAATCCCAATACCGTAATGCTGTGGGTCAGCATCCTGGTCTAAGTTGAATTGAGAAATTAAGCGCTTACCTAAATGACCACGGCAGCCTTCAGCAAAGATCGTGTATTTTGCATGTAGTTCATAACCTGGGGTAAAGTTATGCGTCGGTTCGCCATCTTTCCCAATACCCATATCACCCGTTTGAATACCTTTCACCGTACCATCTGCATGGTAAAGGATTTCAGCAGCAGCAAAACCAGGGAAGATTGAAACTTCTAATTCTTCAGCTTTAGTCCCTAACCAACGAACCACGTTACCTAAAGAGATGACATAGTTACCCTCATTGTGCATGGTTTTAGGGACCATCCAATGCGGCGCTTCTTGAGATTTGGTATCAGATAGTAAGAAGAAGGTTTTGTCTTCAGTCACAGGTACATTTAAAGGTGCACCTTGTTCTTTCCAATCAGGGAAAAGTTCACTGATTGCACGCGGTTCAAGTACAGCACCCGACAGGATATGCGCACCCACTTCAGAGCCTTTTTCGACGACACACACGGACAAATCGTTTAGGTTATTTTCAATTGCAAGTTGACGAATTTTGATCGCAGCAGATAAACCCGCAGGGCCTGCACCTACAATTACGACGTCAAACTCCATCGATTCACGTTCGATGTGTTCCATAAAGGACTCCTCATACTGTTAGGGGTGGCAACCGCATTATCTGTTAACAAAAGTAACAAAATCGGTGCTGCCATGAGTGTTCTTAATTGCTAGATACGAATGAATAATCGAATCTTTAATATATTTTGCGCTAGTATAGTTTTAATCCTTGATCAAGCCAATTGGCTGAGTCGTTATATTTTTCGTCAGCAGGGCATAAACCATGGTAAAACAAAATGATTCTACAAAAGCAGTAACAGATACTCTTGTACCTGATGATAAAAATTTAAGCAATCTTTCACAATATTTAAAAAATGCACAGTCCAGTCACAAAAAGTCAATACCTCCATTGGATCAATGGCATCCAAAACATTGTGGTGTAATGGATTTAGAGGTTAAAGCCAACGGAGAATGGTGGCACGAAGGTCAACTGATTAAAAGACAAAGTCTAGTGGATTTATTTTCAACGGTGCTCTGGAAAGAAAATGATAAATTCTATCTAAAAACGCCCGTTGAGCAGATTGAAATTCAGGTTGAAGATGAACCTTTGTTTGTCAACCAAGTCGATCAAATTGAAATCGATGGTCTTCAATATTTGCAACTCAAAACAACCACACAAGATATTGTGATTGTCGATCAAGCGCATCCGATTTTTATGCGTGAATTTGCAGGTGAATTACGTCCTTATGTGCATGTGCGTTTTGGTATTAATGCATTAATTCAGCGCGCGAGTTTCTTTCATTTGATTGAAATGGGAGAGTTGATTGAAAATCAGCAGGGTGAATCGGTTTTATTGCTTAAAAGTGGTAATTTCAATTTGCAATTGGGCACTTGAGGTTTAAGCTTTGTTCTATCCAGTATATCTAATCAAAAAGTAGTCGCTAGCATGTCTGCAATATTCGCCCTTACTCAGATGAATGAACCAATGCCTCACGCAGACCCAAATGCGCCAATTGGTATTTTTGATTCGGGGATAGGTGGGTTATCAGTGGCTCTTGAGATCGCACGTTATTTGCCAAATGAGCGTCTTTTATACTATGCAGATACAGCAAACGTTCCCTATGGCCCACGAGATGATGAGAATATTCGTGAACTGACTGCAAATGCAGTTGAGTGGTTATATCGTCAGGGGTGTAAAGTTGCTGTGGTTGCGTGTAATACCGCCTCAGCATTTAGTTTGGATCATTTACGTGATCATTATGGGGATAAATTTCCGATTATTGGATTAGTTCCTGCGTTGAAACCTGCTGTATTACAGACCAAGTCAAAGTCTGTTGCTGTCTTGGCGACACCCGCAACTTTTCGTGGCAAGCTGATCAAAGACGTAATGAAAAACTTTGCTGAACCTTTAGGCGTGAATGTTTGTACGGTAACATGCTTAGATTTAGTCCCTTTAGTAGAGGCTGGACAGCAAAATTCACCCAAAAGCCATAAAATTCT
The DNA here is from genome assembly GCF_059515865.1 of Acinetobacter sp. CY73. Taxonomy (NCBI): domain Bacteria; kingdom Pseudomonadati; phylum Pseudomonadota; class Gammaproteobacteria; order Moraxellales; family Moraxellaceae; genus Acinetobacter; species Acinetobacter sp. CY73. Next base: position 125,724 of record NZ_JCAKMZ010000002.1, read on the forward strand.
TCAAGAACTATTAGATCCGATTGTGAATCATCGTGTGGATTTTTTAGTATTAGGCTGTACACATTATCCATTTCTAAAAGATGCGATTCAGCATGTCTATGGAAATAAATTAAGCTTGGTTGACTCTGGATTCGCGGTTGCAAGGCAGACAGCTCGAATATTGATAAAAAATGATTTAGTTGCTAATCAATTTGAAATCGATCAACCACGATTGGCTTGTTTTGTAAGTGGACAGAATGCAAAAGAATTAAAACCAATAATCAAATGCTTAATTGATTCAGAAATCTCATGGACAGTTGAAAATGTAGTTGAAAAATTCAACTAATTCGTTCAGCATACAAGGTGGAAAATAGAATAAAGAACAATTGGGTAGTGTAGCCTTTGAAAAGTCATGAAATGTTAGATATAAAGTTATACAAAGGAACGGGTTAAGCTATGCTCGACAAGCGTTACCAAGTTTTTATTATAACCTCTGGTAAAGAGATGCAGCCCGAGAGAATGGTCGTGTCTCAAACCCTGATCGGTATGGGGTATTTCTCTTGGGGATTAGAACAGAGGACGCCTTTGAGTACCGCTTTTGCACGACGTCAAATTGATGATTGTGACTATGTTCTATTGCTTTTGGGTAGCCAATACGGCGAGCAATCAGTTTCGGGTGTGAGTTATATGCATCTTGAATATATCTACGCAGTGACGAAACAAAAACCGATTATTGTTCTAATGCATGATAATCCAGATGCACGAGATCCTGAATTACAAGAAACACGTCAGGATTTGAAAGATCGTTTTAATGATTTTAGAAATCAGATTCAAAAAGAAATAGAACAAGTCATTCCTTATAAATCACTTCGTGAATTAGAGTTGGCCATTCGTTCACAGATGCCACAAATGCTTGAACGTTATCCTGTATTGGGGTGGGTACGTCCTCAAAGTATTCAATCTTTGCAAGATGAAATTGACCGTTTAAAATCTGAATTATCTCAAGCGAAAATGGGTAAAATTAATGGAGAGGTTGATCCATTTTTATCTTTGCCGCGCGTCAATATGAAGGATAGCTTTAGTTTTGATTACCGGATGCATGCTTATCAGGATGGTAATTTCAAAGATCTAAATGTTATTCGTGAAATGACTTGGGGTGAACTCTTCAAGGTTCTTTCTTCTTATTTTATTGAAGCAATGCCAGAAGAAAATTTCTCTAAGGTCATGAATCAGTATTTAAATGAGAGCGGATTAGCGGATGCACAAAAGCAGATGCCACGTACTCATGCCATATCTCGTGCTCAAATTAATGTGCGTTCCTTGCATATTATTAAACAGCAAATGCGTCAAAACGAATGGATCGTCCCTGTTGGACGTGACGACCGCCAAAGACTATTATGGAAAGTCACGGATAAATCGGCAATGATTTTAAAAAACAATGCTTTGATGGAAAGGCATTCCCGAATAATATAATTGGTTTTTTCATCCAACAGTTTTAAAGATTGTCTGCTAAAGTAACGCCATGAATTTTTGATTGCTGGTGTGGAAAATGACTCACTCTAAACCTAAAGTTACTGTGATTGTCGCCAACTTAGGAACGCCGGATGCGCCAACAGTCCCAGCAGTTCGTCAGTTTTTAAAAGAGTTCTTATCGGATCAGCGTGTTATTGAAATTCCATCATTTTTATGGAAAGTGATTTTACATGCTTTCATTCTGCCATTTCGTCCCAAGCGAGTGTCGGAAGCCTATGCATCAGTTTGGTCGTCTGATTCTCCTATGCGGGAAATCTTATTCGAGCAGGTCGAATTAATAAAAAAGCAGTTGTTGAAAAATAATCAAGATATTGAACTCGATATCATCCCAGCAATGACTTATGGCAATCCAAGTATCCACGAGGCTTTAAAAAAGATGAGCTTAGACCCTCAAGATCATCTGGTTTTATTTCCATTGTTTCCTCAGTATTCGGCAACGTCTTCAGCGCCCTTATATGATGCTGTTTCAAAATGGGTGCTTAAGCAAAGGAATTTACCTGGTCTAAGTATTATTCGAGATTATTATCAGCACCCTTTATTTATCGAAGCTCTTGCAAATAGTGTATTGGATTACCAAAAACTGCATGGTCAACCTGAAAAGCTGTTAATGTCATTTCATGGGATTCCACAACCTTATGCAGATAAAGGTGACCCATATGCGGATCGTTGTCGTTTAACGGCTCAAAAAGTTGCAGAAAAATTAGGATTGAATCAGCAACAGTGGGCAATTAGTTTTCAATCTCGATTTGGCAAACAGGAGTGGGTCAAACCATATACCGATCAGATTTTGAAAGACTGGGCAAAACAAGGTGTTCAATCTGTTCAGGTACTGAGCCCTGCTTTTTCAGCGGATTGTTTGGAAACACTTGAAGAATTGGCTGTTGAAAATCGAGATTTATTTTTAAGTCAAGGTGGGGAGTCATACGCATATATACCTGCTTTGAATGCAAATCTCGATCATATTGAAATGCTCAACTCGTTTATTCAAGCGCAGTTAGACGCGCTCAAAATCACTTTAGCGCACTAAATTAATTTTTAATTCGAATTTTTGATATTAGGTAAAACTATGCTTCAAGTTAAAATTGTTCCCGTAACCGCTTTTGCTCAAAACTGTTCCATTGTCTGGGACTCGGAAAGCAAAGAGGCTGTACTGATTGATGCCGGTGGTGAACCTGAAAAACTTCAAAAAGAAGTGGAAGAACTTGGATTATCGGTTAAAGCACTTTGGTTAACCCATGGGCATTTGGACCATGCTGGGGCTGTTGGAGCATTGACTAAGTTATGGAATGTCCCTGTGATTGGTCCGCATAAAGAAGATGCTTTTTGGTTGGATATGATTCAGGAGGTTTCAGCACGCTATGGTTTTCCAATCCCAGAGCCTGTTAAGGTGAATCAATGGCTAGAGGGTGGGGAAGTACTAGAGCTTGGTGATGAAAAGTTTGAAGTACGTTTCGCTCCAGGCCACACACCAGGTCATGTGATTTTTTATAATCAAAACTATGGCTTGTTATGGACTGGAGACGTGTTATTCAAAGGTTCGATAGGGCGTACTGATTTCCCAAAAGGTAATCATCAGCAATTGATTGATTCGATTCATCGGGAATGTTTTAGCTTGCCTGATGAAACTCAATTTATTTCGGGACATGGTCCAATCAGTACGATTGGACATGAAAAACAATACAATCCATTTGTCGCTGGGAAAGCTGGATAACTTATAAAATTATAAATGACTGATATTTAATACAATGTAATATCAGTTTCAATTTCTAAATGTTCCAAGCGGAGCAAAATTCCAGCCACTACAAATAAACCGGCAACAATCAATAAACTTAAATCCAAATGAAAAATTGCAGATATAAGGAAAAATGCCCCTAAAATGAAAAAAGCAAAAGTTAAACATAAAAGAAAAATATATAAAAACATGACACACCTTTCTGTTGTTATTTTGTGATGCGTGTCACTATAACATAAGTAAAATGTAAATTAATACAATTTATTTTGCTTAATGTGTTTGATTTATTGGTGGTTTTTTATGCTTTTAGTGAAATTTCATTAATTTAATATTTAGTCAATATAGTTATTCTGATCTGCCTGAGGAGAATCTTCGGTCGGAAGCTTATAATCATCATTTGCCCACGCACCTAGATCGATTAGTTTACAGCGATCAGAACAAAATGGACGAAATGGATTGTCGGTCCAAAAGCTAGGTTGACCACAACGAGGGCAAGGGAAGGTTTGAGTCATGATGGGCTCCAATAGAGGTGTTAGGGATCTGAACAATTAGTCAAATTCATTCAGAATTGCTAGACTTATGCCGATTTCCTTAGTTTGATCTGATTATGCCGATTCGTCAATTTCAAGCACAGCGTATGCATGCGCCACGCGATTTTAAAGTGATTCCAAATGAACCGATTTGTATTGAAATTGGAGCAGGAAAAGGCAAACATGCATTGTTATTTAGTGCTCAAAATCCACAGCACAATCTGATTGCAATTGAACGGACGCGAGAGAAGTTCTTGGCGATGCAAAAACAACATGAAATTGAGGGTCAGATCAATCTGAATCCAATCCATGCGGATGCCTTGCCTTGGGTGGTGCATGCGTTGCATCCGAAACAAGTTCAACATTTTTTTATTCTGTATCCAAATCCAGAACCGCATAATCCAGCACAACGTTGGTTGAATATGCCTTTTTTTGAATTTTTAATCTCAAGATTAGACAGTCATGGCACCGTCACTTTAGCGAGTAATATTCCTGAGTATATTGCTGAAGCAGAGCAGCAGCTGATCAATGTTTGGAAACTGCCTTTCGTGAAAGAAGTCATTCCAACCACTTCGGCGCGCACTCATTTTGAAGTGAAGTACTTAGAGCGTGGCGAATTATGTCAGCAACTCATTATTTCAAAACCTGAAGACTACAAGACACGTTTTGATGATTTTCAGCCTTTGCAAGGTCAAAATTTTAAACTAGATCCAGCTTCTGTTGAAACAGAACATGACTAAACCCCGTATAGCAATTGTCGGTGCAGGCCCTGCAGGTTTGATGGCAGCTGAGCGACTCAGTCAGTATGAATACGATATTCATGTGTTTGAACAAAAGCCATCTGCTGCTCGTAAGTTTTTAATGGCAGGTAAGACAGGTTTAAATATTTCTCATGCTGAACCTGTCGATCAGTTTATTCAGCGCTATGATCATTCAGATTGGTTAGCGCCTTGGGTGAAAAAATGGGATGCTGAATGGATTCAACAATGGATGCACGATTTAGGTATTGAGTCTTATGTGGGAACTTCAGGTCGTATTTTTCCGATTGAGATGAAGGCAGCACCATTATTACGGGCATGGCTGAAACGACTCTTGGAGCAACAGGTTCAATTTTATTATCGCCATCAGATTCTTCAGCTTGAACAAAATAAGTTGATGATTTTTGACCATAAGAATGATCAAAAAAAATCTGAACATTTTGATGCGATTGTGTTGGCATGTGGCGCTGTTTCATGGTCTCGGTTAGGTAGTGATGGTGCATGGCAACAGTGGTTAAAAGATGATGAAGTTGAGCCTTTTCTAGCCAGCAATGCTGGTGTAGAACGTTGTTGGTCTTCTTATATGCAACCTTCATTTGGTCAGCCTTTAAAGCGTGTTGAAGCTTGGGTAGGCGACGCTCCTAAGTCAGCAGGCGATATTGTCATTAGTCATTATGGTTTAGAAAGTGGTTTGATCTATAAGCATAGTCGCGCTCTACGAGAACAATTGAAAGTTAAACCTGCTGAGAAAAATCAGAACATGCATATCATTTTAGACTTATTACCTGATCTGAGTGTTGAGCAATTGGCTGATAAACTTAAACCGAGTAAAAAACAAAGTTCAAGTAATCTTTGGCGTAAAGCGGGACTAGATCAAACCAAAGCTGCTTTGGTCAGAGAGCTGGTTCCAAAGACGATATGGAATGATCCCTTAAGATTGGCAGCTCAGATTAAACATTTAATTGTCCCACTCGATGGTTTTAGACCGATTGAGGAAGCAATCAGTTGTGCGGGTGGGATTAAGCAATCAGTGTTAACACCGCAACTTCAACTCAAATCGAATCCACATATTTTCTGCTGTGGGGAAATGTTGGATTGGGATGCACCAACAGGTGGTTATTTGCTCACGGCATGCTTTGCCACAGGACGTGCAGCAGCAGAGGGTTTACATCAATTTTTAATGCAAAAATAATTGCTGATGTGTATTAAAAGTGAACATATTGTTGTGTTAGTCTTAGTTTGAATTCGTCATGCTAGAACAATAAAATGGCTCAACAAAAATACTCAGAACGTTGTTTATGTGGTGCAATTCGTTATGAAATTCATGGCGAAATTGGAGAAATTTTACATTGTCATTGCCAACGATGTCGTAAGTCGAATGGGACTGCTTTTGCCACCAATGCAGCTGTGAGAATTAAAGATTTTAAATTCACTCAAGGTGAGCATTTATTAAAAACATTCCAATCTACAGATACAACAAAACGATGCTTTTGTCAGGAGTGTGGTTCTCCAATCATTGGAATTAAGGCATCAGCCCCAGAGTTTTATCGTTTAAGGCTAGGCACTTTAGATTCTATCATTTTACAGAAACCAACTCGGCATATCTTTGTTGCGGATAAAGCGAGTTGGGATACGATTTGCGATGGTCTACCTCAGCATGATCAATGGCCACCTTAAAACCGCTTTAAAAACCACTATTAAGTTCTAAATGGTGACTATCGAATTTTTGTTGTACAGGATTGAAAAATATCCATTTAGTGAATAAAAAGATGGAAAATTGAAAAATTATTTCGCTGTTAAAGCTGTTCCATCAAAGTGAATGCCATCCCAGCCATGAATCATAAATTGGCGAATATTTTGATGGTCTGTTGCTTCTGGTGTATTGAGTACAGAAGCATAGTGCTCTGCGAATAAAGATAAAGTTTGCTCTTTGTCAAAGGCATTGAGTTTTGCAAAAGAAAATACTTTAGCACTGCCTTGGTTTTCAGTTGCGGCATTGGCTTGTTGACCATTTTTAAAGGCCGTTGGGGTGTACGTATATGTGGCTTCAATGAAAGCTAAAACGTCTGAAAATTTAGCTTCGCCTTGAGCGAGCTGTGCTAATAATGTGTGAGCCATAGTGGTTTCCTGGATTGTTAGATTTGGTATCTGAGCAAATGGTTTGATTTATAATTCAGATATATTAACGAATTATTTTATTGAGCTGTAGATTATCAATTCTTCAGTATTGAGCTTAAAACGATGTTCTTATTTTAAAAATCCATCATCAAAGTACGAAAGAAATGAACAAGGAAAAGGAATGAACTGGTTACTGGTAGCATGTGGTGGCGCAATTGGTGCGAGTTTACGTTATGGCGCTAGCTTATGGATTATGCCATCTCAAGCAGGATTTCCATGGGCGACTTGGCTCATTAACCTAGTGGGTTGCGTACTTGCAGGAATTTTTTTTGCGATCAGTATGAAGTTTCCAGTTCTACAACATGAAACACGTCTATTTTTAATGGTGGGAATACTGGGTGGATTTACCACTTTTTCTAGTTTTGGTTTGGAGACATTTCAATTATTACGTCAAGATCAAATGATGCTTGCAGGTGTTTATGCAATATCAAGTTTGATCATCGGTGTTTGTGTTCTTGGAATGGGGTATTACTTAACGAATTTGATGTTTTCTGCACAATAAAAAAGAAGCCTAAGCATCTGGAGTGGACTTAGACTTCAATGAGGAGCTAAAAATAAATCACTTTAAATATTGTTAAAATTAACGTTTAAAACGCCCAAAACGTTTATTGAAGCTCGCAATACGACCGTCATTACTGGTTTGACGCATTTCACCAGTATAGAAAGGGTGTGAAGCGCTTGAAATATCAAGAGTCATATACGGATAAGTTTTACCTTGATACTCTTTGGTCTGTTGAGGCTGGAGTGTACTTCCAATCACAAAGTACACATCTGCATTGGTGTCATGAAAAAGTATATCTTGATATTGGGGGTGAATATCGGTACGCATAAAGGAACTCTCCAGTTGAATCGCATGATTGAAAATATGGTTATGTTATAATATAACAATTAATATTAATCAAGTGGAGGTTTTGTAACTAGAACATTCGAATGTTCATTTTTTCAAGATTCAAGACTCATTGAGTGAGGGTACAAGTTCCTCAAACAAGTCATTCAAATTATCGTTCACTTTTAAATGAATCAAATTCCAATACTGCCCTGAAATAGTACGATTCACCATCAATGTGTCTGGGGATGGCTTGAAGGTGTCCCAATATTTAAGTGATTTTTTGACCAGTTTCACGCCATCATGATGTGCTGAGTTTTCGGCAAAATCATATTGCGTCGTCAAGGGACGAAGAAGTACTTCTAGCCATTCATGATAAAGCTCTACTGGAAAAACACCTTTTTCAGACAGCGCCTCTAATGCAGTTAAATGTTCTTCAATTGGTGCAATGTCGTGCTTACGTCCAGCTCGAACCAAAGCTTTAAATCGTTCTACGATGTCAATCGAAAGAGTTTTCACACCGCCAAAATCATAAATGATCACGCTACCATCTTCACGGAATGCAAAGTTGCCTGGATGTGGATCGCAGTGAAAACGTTTTAAATAAAACATCTGTTGTCCTAAAGCACGGACTAAACGACGTCCCATTGCATTACGTGTTGGTTGATCCCATGTACTTGCGGTTTCAATATTTTCACCTTTCTCCAAACTCAAGGTTAGGATTCTACGGCTTGAATAGTCTGTAAATACATTTGGGATAATAATTTTTGGATCAAGTTTTTCATGAAAGGTTTTAAACACGTGTAAATTTTGTGCTTCGATCTCGTAATTGAGTTCTTCATGCAAGCTGTCTTGAATTTCTTGGAAAATACGATCTTGGAGCTTACGATCTACTTTCAATACACCCATCAAACGCAGGGCTAAGCGGACTTGTTTCAGGTCGCTTTCACAGGCTTCATCGACTCCTGGATATTGGACTTTAACCACCACTTCTTTTCCATTCGAAAGCGTTGCTTTATGCACTTGTCCAATAGAGGCTGCTGCAAATGGTTGTTCATCAAAGTGCTTAAAAATTTGATCAAGCGGTTTACCGAGTTCTTTTTCGACTTGTTGTTTAATTTGAGCAAAGGGCATCGCAGGCGCTTGGCGCTGTAATTTTGCAATTGCCTTGGCAACTTCAGGTGGAAAAATATCTTTATATTGGGATGCAATTTGTCCCACTTTCATCACTGCACCTTTCATTTCCCCTAAAGTGTCAGCGATTTGAATACCAATATCTTGAAAAAGCTTACTCCGTGCTTCATTTTTTTGATCTTCATCGGCATTAAAATTGCGAATCTTATTAGATACGGTTTTGCTTGCAATACTCGCCGTCATACCTGCGAGTTTCATAAAGCGACGACCGGGGGTGCTCGCATTGTTTGCCATCAGTAAAAATCCTCAGAGAAGGGTGGATTTGCATATTTGATCATAGGTGACAAATCGCATTATGCCTATTTGAAATTGTTAATGAGTTGTAAGTAAGTGAAAAATAACTGCAAAAAAATAAATCATTTTTTATGCAAAAGTAATCAGATTCAACCTGATAAAGAATCCAATTAATCGTATAAATCGAAGAACATTTTAATGATACGTTGATTATAACTTATACAGTATTTGAGCTTCATTCATGGGTAATTTAAATCAATCACATGCGCATTTTCCACATGGGTATAGCATACCAGCTTCCGTTTTTGAACAAGAGAAGCATGCACATATTATTCAATCTGATGCAGAGGCAATTCAGATTGCAAAGCAATTGGCAGTAAATTTTGCCCAAGAAGCATCCCAGCGAGATCAAGAGCGCCGTTTACCGTTGACCGAAATTCAACAATATTCACAAAGTGGTCTTTGGGCGATCACTGTGCCGAAAAATTATGGCGGGGCTCAGGTCAAATACCGAACTTTGGCAGAGGTGGTGAAAACGATTTCGAGTGTAGACCCTTCTTTGGGACAAATTGCGCAAAATCACTGGGTTTTTGTGGAGCATATTCGCTTAGATGCCAGTGTTGCACAAAAAGGATTTTTCTTTGACTTACTATTAAAAGGGATTCGTCTTGGTAATGCCTTCTCCGAAAAAGGCAGTAAGACAGTCGCTGATTTAAAAACCACCATTCATAAAACGGAGCACGGCTATGAACTCAATGGACAAAAATTCTTTGCAACAGGTGCTTTACTCGCACATTGGATACCTACAGTTGCAGTGGATGATGCTGGCTTAGCTTATGCAGCTCTAATTCCTCGAGAAACAGTAGGTTTAACCATTATCAATGATTGGTCGGGTTTTGGACAGCGCACAACTGCCAGTGGTTCAGTTGAACTCAATCAAGTTGAAGTACGTGAAGAGTACGTTGTACCCATTTACAAAGCCTTTGAAAGACCTACACCAGCTGGGGCAATTTCCCAATTCATTCAAGCGGCGGTTGATGCAGGGATTGCTCGTGGTGCGATTCAAGAAACGATCGACTATGTGAAACAACATGCTCGACCGTGGATAGATTCTGGACTAGAAAAAGCCAGTGATGATCCTTATACGATTGCCAACATTGGTGAATTAAAAATTAAATTACGTGCTGCAGAGGCTGTACTTGATTTGGCAGGGGATGCGATAGACGAAGCCATTACGCAATGCAATGAAGAGACTGTGGCACAGGCAACCTTGCTGGTAGCAGAAGCTAAAGTGTTATCGACTGAAATTGCGATACTCGCATCCAATAAATTGTTTGAATTGTCTGGTGCGCGCTCGACCTTACAACATCTTAATTTAGATCGTCATTGGCGAAATGCACGTACCCATACCTTACATGATCCAGTACGCTGGAAATACAACATTGTGGGAAATTATTACTTGAATGGCGTGCTTCCACCACGTCATCCTTGGAGCTGAGATTCATTTTTTACGGTGATTAGAATCTTCAAAATACAAAGAACAAAATGCGAAGAACGTATTACAAATCGTTTCAGATATAAATGGGATAGAACCATGCCAAATACTCAAATTGATTATTCAGAATTATCAATTTCAGCACACTATGAATCGGTTGCTGAAAAATACCGTCCAATTTTTAGAAAGATTGCTGAAGGTACAGTACAGCGCGAAACAGAGATTATTTTACCTTTTGAACCGATTGAATGGTTAAAACAAGCAGGTTTTGGTGCTGTACGTGTGCCCGTAAAATACGGTGGTGCTGGTTTATCACTACCTCAATTATTCCAATTACTCACAGAATTAGCCAAAGCCGACTCAAATATTGTTCAGGCTTTACGTGGTCATTTTGCTTTTGTGGAAGATCGTCTGATTGCTCACCGAGATCAAAATCAACAACTTTGGTTTAATCGCTTTGTGCAAGGTGATTTGGTGGGAAATGCTTGGACAGAAGTTGGTTCAGTGAAGATCGGCGATGTCCTGACCCGTGTAACACGTAATGCTCAAGGTCAGCTTGAAGTGAACGGTTCTAAGTACTATTCAACGGGGAGTATTTTTGCAGATTGGATTGACTTATACGCCCATGACGATGTGAATCAGCGCCCTGTGATTGCTGCGGTGAATCGTCATGAACAAGGGGTCAGCGTGTTAGATGACTGGGATGGTTTTGGACAAAAAACCACAGGCAGTGGAACGCTTAAATTAAATCAAGTGCCTGTAGAAGAAGCTCATCTGATTGCATTTGAGGATCGTTTTAAATATCAAACCGCATATTATCAACAGTTTCATTTGGCGACTTTAACCGGTATTGCACAGTCCGCCGTTGAATCGTTTAGTCATGAAGTACGTGAACGCAAGCGTATTTTTAGCCATGGCAATGCTGATTTAGCACGCCATGATTCACAAGTATTACAAGTGATTGGTCAGGCATCGGCACAAGCCTATGCCAGTGAAGCCATTACGCAAAAGGTTGCAGTTAGCTTACAACACGCTTATTTAAGTCACTTCGAATCTACAGATGTTTTAGAGCATCAAGCCAATGTTGCAGCTGAGTTAGAGTCTGCGCAAGGTCAGGTAGTGGTGTCTAAACTGGTTTTGGATTTGACCAGTCATTTGTTTAATGCGTTGAGTGCTTCGGCAAGTAGTCGTACAAAACAGCTTGATCGCTTCTGGCGTAATGCACGGACCGTTTCTTCACATAATCCAATTATTTACAAAGAAAAAGCCATTGGTGACTGGGAAGTGAACGGTGCTGACTTACCCTTTGTTTGGCAGATCGGAGCCAGTCCTGTTGCAGATACTCAGACGCAGAATCATACAAAATTTGCATAAAAGCTAAAATTGTCTGAAAACTGAAATCGTGTCAAAACCAGGTCTGCTTAGAAACCATCATTAAAAAACCGACTGATGACAGTCGGTTTTTTATGGACCTTTTCATCATTTATTAGATCTCTTTCAAAAATTAAAAGGGACAATGTTGAATGACCTGCTATAAACAAGGATTTAAAATTAAATCCTTGTTACCTGATCTCTATCCTCAGCACTTAAGGCTAGGGTTATTGGGGCGAGCAGTTATTAAATGATCGCTTTAATGCTCATGATTAAGCAATTTCTCCTAGGTAAGCACGTTGAATTTCACCTGATTCATAGAGTGCTTGAGTATTTCCAGAGATACGGATTGTCCCATTTTCAATGACATAGGCAGTATCTGCATAATCTAGAGCCAACTGGATATTTTGTTCCGCAATCAAAAAACTCAGTCCTTCATTTTTTTGTAAATGACGAATGAACTGAAATATTTCATGTGTGATCTTTGGTGCTAGACCCATTGAAGGCTCGTCCAATAAAATTAATTTGGGTTGTGTCATTAAGGCGCGGCCAATCGCTAACATTTGTTGTTCACCTCCCGATGTATATCCTGCAAGGGTATTTTTCTTATCTGCAAGACGAGGGAAGTGGTGATATATTTTCTCAAGTTGTTGTGCCAGTTTTTTTGCAGAAGGGCGATGTAAAAACGCACCTGTTCTAAGATTTTCATCGACAGTTAAATGTGCAAAACAATGTCGACCTTCTAAGACCTGAACTAAACCTTGTTTGACTAAATCGCTGGGGTCGGTATGCGCAATGGACTTGCCATCATAACGAATTTCTCCATGAGAAATGGTTCCATTCTCTGAACCAATCAATTGTGAGATCGCTTTAAGTGTTGTACTTTTTCCTGCGCCATTCGCCCCAAGAAGGGCCACAACGGAATGTTGTGGCACAATCAAGTCGACGTGCTTTACTGCAAGAATACTTTGGTTATAAACAACTTCGAGTTTTTCAACTTCCAGTAAAGCCGCCATGATGTTTCCTCTTAGCTTTGTTCTGATGCACAGTCACGGATTTGAATACCTTGTTCTTTGGCATATTTCTGTGATGACTCTTCAATAATGGGACGTAAGAAAGTACGATCGGCTTGCACCCAATCACTGATGACATTCCACTTTGAACCATCCCATTGTTGGAAACGAACTGCGCCACCACCTTCATGATCTTCACATGACAGCTTCAAAGGTTGAACCAATCCCGTTGCACCAAGTTCTTTTAAGCGTTGATCATTTAAGTTCAGATTTTCAAACCCCCAGCGAACTTCTTCACCTGTTAAAGGGCGTTGACCAAATTTGGCTTGTGCGACACGAACCGCTTCAACATTGAGAATGCCATTGACCACACCCAGGTTGTAATACACTGTACCAAAGCGTGTGACATCGCTTAGATCAGACTGTTTTTGATCTATGACGAGTTGCTTGATGTCTTGAAGAACTTTGAAGTTTGTTCCAGAAGGATGCGTGGTAATCGAGATAAACCCTTTTGCTGCATTGCCTGCAGGAGCCGCGTCTTCTTCCGAGTTACTCCAAATATTACCAATCACTTTGTCGACTGGGTAACCGACTTTTTGTGCAGTTTTGAGTGCAACAGGATTCATGACACCCCAACCACGTAAAATCACCCAATCGGGTTGAATTCGACGAATGTTAAGCCATTGTGATTGTTGTTCATTACCTGGATGAGGGACTTCAATATGGTGTACTTTAAAACCATATTTTTTAGACAGCGCATCAATGACAGGAATGGTTTCTTTACCGTATGGAGAGCCGTGATAAAGCACCGCAATGCTCTTACCTTTTAAATTCGCAACACCCCCACTTTTTTCGCCCAAATAGTTAATGATCGCAGAAACCTCACTATACGGATTTAACTGTAATGGGAATACATAGGGGAAAACTCGACCATCAGTAGAGTCGGTACGACCATGGTTGATGGTGATAAGAGGAAGTTTATCTTTGGTTGAACGTTCAAGTGTCGCGTATGCGATACCGACTGAAAGCGGATTGGTCGCAGCGGCAGGTGTTCCATTTAGGCCCTTTTTCAGGCGTTCATAGCATTCAACGCCTTTCTCGACCACATATTCGGTTTCACATTCAGACCAAACCAATTTCACGCCATTAATACCGCCTTGTGCATTAATCGATTTCATATAGTCAATAAAGCCACCATAGAAACCTGTTCCACCTGCTGCATAAGGCCCTACGCGATAGCTTTGCAAAGGGAAATATTGCGCTTTACTGTCTGAAAGTTCACGGGTCTGATTGGCTCGTGCTGTTTCAGAGGCTGGGTTTTTCGCTTCAGGCTGTGTTTTTTGCGCATCTGTTTTCATATTGGATGTAAGCAAAACAATAATCGCCAAGATGACGGCAATGCTAATCAACCAAAACCACAATAATTTAAATATTTTCATTTGGATTCTCTTATTTAATCGTATTGTTAATGACGTAAAGGCCATACTCTTAACCGTCTATACAAACGTGTGTATAGACGAGCAATTCCTTCGGGTTCCTTAATCAGAAAATAAATAATTAAGACCCCGAATATAATTTTTTGAATATTTTGTAATAGTGCTTGGTCGAAGCTTTGCCCAAAAAAGCTACTGCCGATTAAGCTCAAAACGATAGGTAAAAGCACAATAAACGCCGCCCCAAAAAAACTCCCTGCCAAGCTGCCTAAACCACCAATAATGATGATGAATAAAATCTGAAATGAGCGATTAAGGTCTAAGCCATCAGCTTCGACGGTTCCTAAGTAGGCAAAAGCCCACAGTGAGCCGGCAATACCGAGATAAAAGGAGCTTATAGCGAAAGCCAAAAGTTTTGTTTTTACGACTGGCACACCTATACTGATCGCAGCCGTTTCCATATCACGAACCGCTTGAAAGTTACGTCCGTGTTGGCTGTTGAGTAAATTTCTGGCTAGAAAAGTAAGACCGACCACAATGCCTAGTGTGAGTAGATAGTGTCCAACAGGTGAATTGAGTGAAATGCCCAATATGTCAAAGTGAGGTGCAGTAATCACACCTGAAGCGTTGTAATTGGTAAACCATCCGTATTGGGTAAAAAGCCAAGGCACAAAAAACTGGGCTGCAAGCGTAGAGACAATTAAGTAAAAGCCTTTGATTCTTAAACTGGGTAAGCCCACCAGAATGCCGAAAATCGCAGCGATCAGTCCACCCAAAAATATACTGATCAATAAAGGCAGTTGGGGAATACGCAATTCTAAGTTATAGGTTGCAAATGCCCCGACAGCCATAAAAGCCGCTGAACCTAAAGAAAGCTGTCCGGTATAGCCAGTTAAAATGTTGAGTCCTAATCCAGCCAGTGCTAAAACCAAATAAGGCACCAAAATCGCATTAAATACGTAGTCATTTCCTACAAAAGGAATGAATAGAAATGCCACTGCTAATGCAAACCAGAACAAAATGCGATGTTGTTGTATTTTAAAGATGTGTTTTTCATCTTGATAATTCAGAGCGAACTGACGTGCTTGTGAAAATAAAAACATGGCTAGACCCTCGCGACTTGTTGTTGCCCAAATAAACCTGTTGGACGGATCAATAAGAAAGCAATGGCAAGCAGATAGGGAAACCAGTTTTCAATACCCGAACCGATGATGGCACCCAAATAAATTTCAGCGAGCTTCTCTGTTGCCCCAATAATCAATCCCCCCACAATTGCGCCTGATATGGATGTAAATCCCCCAATAATCAGTACGGGTAATGCTTTAAGTACAATGAGTGATAATGAAAACTGAACGCCCACACGCGCGCCCCAAAGTAAGCCTGCAATCAATGCAACAAAGCCTGCAACCGTCCAGACCATAATCCAAACATGATTGAGTTTGATGCCCACCGACTGTGCCGCTTGCGGATCATCGGCCACAGCACGAAGCGAGATACCAAAACGAGTTTTGCTAAAGAGTAGGGATAAAATAATGACCAA
Organism: Acinetobacter sp. CY73; assembly: GCF_059515865.1. Lineage (NCBI taxonomy): Bacteria > Pseudomonadati > Pseudomonadota > Gammaproteobacteria > Moraxellales > Moraxellaceae > Acinetobacter > Acinetobacter sp. CY73. The sequence continues at coordinate 141,540 of NZ_JCAKMZ010000002.1, forward strand.
AGTGCCTGCGATTGCGGTCGCAAATAAATCAAATTTGCTGATTATGATGCCGTGAAAATCAATAGGGACATCTGCAATGCCAAGATCTAAGCCATGTACTTGAGTCCCCCAAACTGTTTGTGCAACCCCTTCAAGCACATAGCTTAAACCTAAGGTTGCCATGAACAGCGTGATGACTGAACGATTAATCAAATGCCTCAAAATCAAAGCATCAATGAGCAGCACAATAATAAAAATTACGAATAATGTGACCATGAAAGCCACGGCAAAAGGCACACCTCGTTCAGTTAAATTAACAAAAGTGAGTGCTGCAAAAAGTACCATGGCACCTTGGGCAAAATTAAAAACGCCTGATGCCCGATAAATAAGCACAAAGCCGACGGCAACCAATGAATACATTACTCCAGCTAAGGTGCCACCGAGTAAAACTTCCAAGAAAAATGACATTGAATAAATCTCTTATTTTTTTAGATCAAATATGAATCGTGGGTGTATGGGCTCGGTATGCTTTAACTGGCTTGAGCCTGAGCAATACCCAAATAGGCACTTAATACTTCTGGATTCGCTTGAATTTCAGCCGGTGTACTGTCCGCAATTTTCTTGCCATAATCTAAAACAATGACGTGATCTGAAATATTCATGACCACAGATAAGTCATGTTCGATCATCAAAATGGTGATGCCGAATTGTTGATTAATACGTTTTACAAATTTTGCAATATCTTGTTTTTCATCATGGTTCATCCCAGCCATAGGTTCATCTAAAAGCAGTAACGTGGGTTCTGAGACTAAAGCACGGGCTAATTCGACACGCTTTTGTACGCCATAAGATAATGTGGAAACCATACTGTCGCGATGCAGTTGAAGATCAAGTAGAGCCAGAATTTTTTCAACGGCTAAACGTTGTAAATTTTCATCTTGTTTAATCGATGGCAAGCGCAATAAAGCCCCAATCAGTGGATAATGACTCTTTAAAATCCGACCTGTTAAAACATTATCTAAGACGGACATTTGCTTAAATAATGCAAGATTTTGAAATGTACGTGCGATACCCAAATGCGGTGAGTGCTTTGCTTTGTAACGCTGAAGTAATTTTCCTTGAAAGAAAATTTGTCCCTGCTGAGGATGATAAATCCCATTAATAGTGTTAATGACGGAGCTTTTCCCCGCGCCATTCGGACCAATCAAGGCACAAATCTCGCCCTGTTTTACTTTAAGACTCAGATCTCTTAAAACCTCAGATGCAGCAAAAGACAAATGTATATGTTCAAGGATGAGTACGTCTTCATGGGTGATGGGGATGGACATGCAACTCTCCATAAGCTGAATGATGATTGAATGTTGTTAAGTCGCTCGATAGATCATTCTTGAGATCAAACTGCTTGTTTTTCCAATAGGTTTGAGACTGCCAAGAAGAAAGTTTGATGCCTAAACGGTGATAAAATTGACGTGTTCGCGCTGAGCTTGATTCACCGACAACAATTGCAGTACGCAAATTTGAAAAGCCTAATGAAGCCAAAATAGATTGTTTAAAAAATGCATTGAATAATTTTTCAAATGGCCCAGACGTGTCGGACTGTTGACTTGAAAAATTGCTATGCCAATTTTTTAAATTTGGAAAGATTTTAAACATCCAGCTGTTTGGGTTAGGCAGCTTCTGCTGCACAATATTTTCAACCCGTGCATAGGTCGATGATGTCCCCATGATCAATGTCGGAGAAATCATCTGACGGTCTTGATCACGAGTTTCGAAATTTTCAGGAATATTCAGACAAAAGCCTGCGATTAGCCAACTCGTAAACAAATAACGAATATGATCATGACTGGCAAAACCACGAGTAATAAATGCCTGTTCGTCATGATTGAGATGATGGGTTTCAATCAAATTTTCTGCTTCTTCAATCAAGCTTTGAGCATGATAAAATGCATAAAAATGTTGACCATTTTGAAACTTGTGGAAAATGAATGCGATGTGCTTTTCATCAAATTCATTTGTTTCGGCTGGATGTTTAAGAGCTTTGCTATTTGGTTGACTAAATTCAAGATCATTGAATTGAAGATCATTAAGTTCAAAATTATTAAATTCAAGATCATTAAATTCAAGATCATCAAACTGATTTATTCTGTCTAAAATGGAGTAAGTACGATCGAGCTGTCTGGGATTTAAACGGTTATCTTGCAAATAAAAAATGATGCTATTTAAATTGAGCGTTGGATTCAGCCCCAGTGTTGTTTGATCATCGAGTTGTTTCAAATCTTCAATGAAAATCAAATCAGGTTGGATGATCTGGAGTGATTGAGATAGATTTGAATCGTGTTGTTGTTGTTGTTGTTGTTGTTGTTGTTGTTGTTGTTGTTGTTGTTGTTGTTGTTGTTGTTGTTGTTGTTGTTGTTGTTGTGAGTCAATCAACTGAACAGAAATCCCCAATATCTGTGACGCAATGCTGAACGCGAAAAAATGCACATTCGGAGCACTTGAAATCAGAAGGCTTAGATTTTTCTCGCTTTCAAAGTCACTTTTAAATTCGTTTAAAATCGCGACATACTTTTGAACGACGTGAGCTAAATCTAGCCATGTCCATTCCTGCCAAATCCCGAGTTGCTTATGGCGTAATGCAACCTTTTGCGCTTTGGACTGAACATTTTTAGCAAAAATAGAAACTAAGCTTTGTGTAGAAGCAGACATAAACTGAATAACTCTAAAAATAGTGATCTTCAAAAATAGTGATCTTTAAAAATAATGATCTTTAAAAATAATGATCTTTTTCAAAAATGCCTCATTCAAAAATGCGACAACATGGATTTACCATTTCATTTTTTATGCCAGTTTTTTTATTTAAATAACTTCAAAGGCTTAGTGTTTTTTTTATTTTAACTGGTGATTTATCAACATATTTTTCTCAAGCACATGTTGCTTTTTCAACAGTTGTTTATGGCTAGATTGAATAAGTTTAAGATTTTTTGAGATGAGGCTGTGACTGTCAGAATTTAATTTTACTTTGAACACCACTTTGAACATGATCAAAAAAATATGTCTTTTTTCAAAAATGCTGTGTTGTTGAATTTTAAATGGATTGTTGGAATATCAACAATTGAGGATCAGTATAGCGTTCTAAATTCAATATTTTATTATTAAAATTTTATTTAAGTTAAATATATCAATCATTTATTGTTTTATTTTGTGTTGGTATGCTGTTTACAAAGGACATCCCAAGTCATTTTTAATCTTAAAAAATCAAGGCTTAAAACATTTAAATAAATGATGGGATTTTAAAATTTTATGAATAAGTTTAGAACTTTATCAGCAACATTGCTTATTTCAACACTCTCCATTTCAAGTTCTGCCGTCGACTTAGATTCAGGTGATTATGATGCGGCACCTTTTTCCTCAATGAAAAAGCAGACCTACCTGCAGGACTTTTTTATAGTGATGCAGGTGATACCGAAGTGAAAGGTGTGGATGCTGATAGCACGACACAATCCAAATTTTGGTTAGGTGGAGGATATTCTCCAACTGCGACAACCCATCTGTTGCTGACCTGTAGACGCGATATTGATGTGGAAAATGGTTTCAAAGAAGACAATCGCGTGAATTTTAGATTTTTAAAAATATTTTGATTTAAAACCATGTCCTGACTTACTACGTTAGGAAGATGCAGAAGCAATGCAGAACCGATGCAAAATACAGGCGGTATTTGAACCCGTAGAGCGCCTTTTTTCCAGCATTTCAAATAAAGTGAAATAACAATTTAGGTGTTTTGTTCAATATTAAAATGTCGTCTTTCATGCAAAAGGTGATGTCGTTTTAATAAAGTTCGGATGACATTGCGCGTGATGCCTAAAAGCTCGGCTGTTTTGACTTGGTTTTGATAACAGTAATCATATGACGTCGCAATAATCATACTTTCCAAACGATCCCAAATGTTTTCAGGAATGTGAGAAGAAGAAAATATTTTTTCTAACTGTGCTTCAATAATGTCATAAGGGCTTAGGTCACATTGATCCAATTTTGCAGATGCTACTGGAATATATTCAAAATTTTCAAAAATTTTATTGAACTTTAAATGTTCTTTTTTAATGGTATTTCCTTCGGCAACCAATACCGCATAGTGTGCGATATTTTCAAGCTCACGAATATTACCTGGCCAAGGATAACGATATAACAGTGCGATTGCCGTTGATGATATCTTGAGCGGTTCAATGCGTTGGGCCTTTTTGCTGTAGAGATCAATAAAGTGTTGAAATAAAGGTAAAATATCACCTTGTCGTTCTCGCAGAGGTTTCAGTTCTAATTGAGCAATATTGATTCGAAACAATAAGTCTTGTCTAAACCTTTTCGCACTCACTGCTTGATCCAGATCAATGTTGGTTGCGGTGAGTAGCCGAACATGAATGGGAATTGCCTGTCTTGCACCGACACGAACCACCTCTTTTTCTTGCAGTACACGCAGTAATTTGACTTGTAATTTCAGTGGTAAATCACCAATTTCGTCTAAAAAAAGCGTTCCGCCGTCTGCTGATTCAAACCAACCTTTACGCTGTCCAGTTGCACCGGTAAATGAACCTGCTTCATGTCCAAAGAACTCGCTTTCAGCCAACTGATCATTGATTGCACTACAGTTCACCGCCAGAAAAGGACCTTTACGCCCACTCAATTCATGTATATGTCGTGCCACTAACTCTTTGCCTGTACCTGTTTCACCTCGAATTAAAATCGGAGCATCACTGGGGGCTAATCGTTCGATCAGATGGAACAGTTGCTGTGAAATAGGATCATGAAATACAAATGCTTTTGCACGAATAGTATGCGGTTGAGCATTGTTGCCATCTAAAGATAAGATGCGAGTGGTCGCATTATTCATGATTGAACCAGATTGATGAATTGTGATTTAGTTTAAATATTAAGCGATAGTTGATGTGTGATTTATATCAATTTTTCGCAAGTTTATATGTTTTGTTTATTATAGAAGTACTTTATTTATTCGATATACAAAAAATGAGCCTGATCATTCAGGCTCTATTTTAGATTCTAAGCAGGTCGATCCATCATCACTCAATCCTGCTTTACATCATTTTAAAAATGTTTTTAAGCGTGGGGTGATGAGGCTTCTAAGCGTTTATTATTCATATACAGTCGTGTGAGTAAGAGCACACATGCAATGCTTAAACCGACAATCAGTCCAATCCACACACCTGCAGGTCCCATATCAGTAAAGCGAGACAAATAAACACCCACAGGGAAGGCGATGACCCAATATGCAATCATGGTGATCCACATAGGACCTTGAGTATCTTGCATACCACGAAGACATCCTGCGGCACTGATTTGCCATGCATCCATCAGTTGATACGCCACAGCAAATAGAACGAGATAAACCGCAATTTGAGTCACGACTGCGTCAGATGTATAAAGCGCCACGATTTGATGTCTGAACACCCACAGTAAAATCATGGTCATCAATGCCAAAATGGTAGCTGTTGCCAAACCAATCCATTGCACTTTGCGCATAGCCCCCCAATTTTGCTCTCCATAATAAGTACCAATACGGATGGTCAACGCAATCGCAAGTGACATGGGAATCATAAACAGTTGTGAGGTAATCGAGATGGCAATTTGATGTGCAGCCACGATGGTTTCGCCCAAAGGACTTAAAACAATTGCAGCAGTACTGAAAATACTCACTTCAAAAAAAATAGCTAAACCAATAGGAAAGCCGAGCATTAAAATACGTTTTAGCCAATAAGGATTAATTTTCTCCCAATGGGTCAGCGGTTGCGTACTTTGGTAAACCTTATTTTTAAAAATATAAATTGCTAATGTAATAAACATCATCCATTGCAAAATCGCTGTTGCAAAACCACAGCCAGCACTACCTAAAGCAGGAATTGATCCTAAACCATACATAAAGAGATAGTTCATCGGAATCAGCACCAATAGCGACAATAAGCTGATGACTGTCACAGGTCGAGGATGTCCAATGGCTTCAGAGTAGCCACGCAATGCTGCATACATCGTCACTGCAGGCATACCAAAACCAATCGCATGTAAGAACAACCCGGCTTTAGGTTGTAATGATTCAGGGACGCCTAGAATCGGTAGGGTTGCAGGGAGTAGTTGCAAAATTAATCCCGCGATAATCCCCAATACCAAAGCGACCCATAATGATTGACGTGTAATGGTCGCGATTTTTTCAGGTGTTCGAGCACCATATGCTTCAGCAACCAGAGGTGTGGTTGCAATCATGATTCCACTAAAAAGTAGCATCACAGGAATCCAAAGACCCACACCCACAGCAATCGCAGCAAGGTCGGTTGCAGACAAATGCCCCGCCATAATGGTATCAATAAGTCCCAAACCCGCTTGAGAAAATTGCGTAATTAAAATGGGGATCATCAAATGAAATAATTTTTTTAATTCATAGCTCAATGATGTCGCAGATGAAACATTAGACACAAAAAGTACTCATATATTTTATGTGCTTAGATGTAAGGTTTAGCGTTGTAAAGTGAGAAGCACACCAATAAAAATCACCACGCCACCCAGTAAGCGTTGCCCATTAATCGGTGTTTGATCAGCCCCTAAAAAACCAAAATGATCGATGATCATAGAAGTCAGAATCTGTCCAAAAATAATTAAAGCGGACAATGTCAGAAAGCCTAAATGGGGAGCAGTATATAAACTCATACTGATCGCATAAACACCAAGTGATCCACCGATCCACAAATACCAAGGGATTTGTGAGATCAGTTCAAGACTTGGTTTTTCCACTTGTTGAAAAAACACCATGACGGCGAGCAGTATTGTACCAATGAAAAATGATAAAAGGGCAGCTTGTAAGGGTGAATATAAAAATTCGCGAAGTTGTGTATTGATCGCTGTTTGAATGGACATAGCAATGCCAATTCCAAAGGCGAGCGGCAAAAATAAGAGCAAATGATTTGATATTTTTAACATCCATATTATCCATTTATTGCTTATAAATTAGTCTAAAGTAAATTTAAAACAATATCGGCAGTGTAGTGATGTAGACATGTTAAAATGTGATTTTGAAATTTTTGAGCTTGTTCCTTGGCTGATTTAAATCCTGCATCTATTCCTTTGTCTCTATATATCCATATGCCGTGGTGTGTGCGTAAATGTCCATACTGTGACTTCAATTCTCATGCAGTGCCGAACGGTGCGTTATCTGTGGAGCTTGAACAGGAATATTTACAGGCTTTGGTTGAGGACTTTAAAACGCAGGTTGATTTTACTCAAGGTCGCCAAATTCATAGCGTCTTTATTGGTGGGGGAACACCATCGCTTATTTCAGCAATAGGCTATCAATGGTTGTTCGAACAACTCCAAGTCATCATTCCTTTTGAAGATGGCTGTGAAATCACTTTAGAAGCCAATCCAGGTACAGTGGAACATGATCCGTTTGCCGATTATTTAGCGGTAGGGATCAATCGACTGTCGATCGGAGTACAAAGTTTCGATACTGATCATTTAGAGAAATTGGGTCGAATTCATTCGAATAACGATGCGATTTCTGCGATTAAGAATGCGCATGAGGCAGGCTTTGAGCGTATTAATGTGGATTTAATGCATGGTTTGCCAGAGCAGTCACTTGAACAGGCACTTTTAGATTTAAGGCTTGCGGTGGAAAGCGGGGCAACGCATATTTCTTGGTATCAATTGACCATTGAGCCCAATACGGTGTTCTTTAGAACTCAGCCCATTTTACCTGTAGATGAAGTGCTTGAAGACATTCAAGAGCAGGGTGAGGCATATTTAAAAGCCAATGGTTTCATCAATTATGAAGTATCCGCTTGGCGTAAAGAAAAGCCATCTGCGCATAATTTAAATTATTGGGAATTTGGAGATTATCTGGCGATTGGAGCAGGGGCACATGGCAAAGTCACTCTGAAAGATGGTGTTTATCGTTTTCAAAAAACACGTTTACCCAAAGATTATCTGGCTAAAGTTCCTGCTGAAAACCTGCAGTTCAAAAAAATTGAAGCTGAGGAAATGCCTTTTGAATTTATGATGAATGCGCTACGTCTGAATGAGGGTGTAGATGCTAAAATTTATACAGAACGCACAGGATTAAATTTATCTCATATTGAGCCAGTTTTAACCTCTCTACGTCAAAGACAGTTAATGGTGGATGATGAGAATCGTCTTGCTTGCAGTGAACAAGGGCATATATTCCTCAATTCAGTGTTACAAGAATTCTTATAAGGGCTGAACTGAATGTAAGGAATTGATGAAGAAATCTGTTGGTACGTTAAAATTTATACTTCGAATGTAAGCAAACCTGATTTTATCGACATCTGTTGAGAGAATGATCAAATACATTTTTTAATTCTTTCAAGGTGATGACATGAAATATTTTTTAACAACCGCATTATTAGGTTTTGCACTGGTTGGTTGTGCAGACAAGAAAGAAGCGACTACCCCGACTTCTGCTGAACAAGCGACGAGTCCCGCTACGTCAACAAATACAGCAACTAACACAGCAAATAATGAAACAGCAACTGCGATCGAGCAAACAGCCCAAGCAGAACAAGAGATTCACTTTACAGGACCTAACGATCTTACGATCGGATTAAAAACCACTGATAATTTTGAAACAGCACAGTTAACGGATAATTCGGATCAAACCTACCAACTTAAACGCGTTGTTTCAGGAAGTGGAATTCGATTAGCAAATGAAGCGGGTGTCTCAATCCACTTTAAAGATTTTAATGGTATAAAGGAAGGTACTGTTGAGCTTGTGAAAGATAAGCCCATTGAAATTAAAGAATTTAAAAAGTAAGTTAAGTGAAAGATCTGTAATTTAAAGATGAGCTTTAACTAGTTGAAAATAAGTCATTGATGCTTTATTTCTGAATGCTGTTAGGAATGAAAGACTTCAAGTTATAAAATTTGAAGTCTTTTTATTTGAGCGATATCTTCTAAGGTGGCGGTGTTTGGGATTTGGTGGCAAACCAACATAGAATTGCGCCTGCAGTCACCATAAATACACCTTGCCAGAAGGCAAAGGACAGTGATGTGTTTAACAGGATTGCAGCGATCACAGCGGATAGCACAGGTGTGAAATAGGATGCACCCGCAAGTAAGGTCAGATTGCCTGAAATAATTCCAACATTCCAAGCGGCGTAGCCTAAACCTAATGCACCCGCAGCCATAAATAGCATCATGCTAGATTGGTAGGTGAAATGTAGTGTTGCTTCACCTATGAATAAATACTTAATCCAGAGTACAACCGCGGCGAGGGCAAAGAATAAAGTCACCACATTTTTGCCTTGCGACATTTTGACGGTAATGGAGCAATAGGCGGCCCAAATCATCGCAGCCAGGAAGGCAAGTCCATAACTGATCGGATTTAGTCGTACATTTTGGTACATCTGCATGGGATCAAATCCAGCCTCGCCACCTAAAACCCAGCAAATGCCGACTAAAGCTAAAATACAGCCAGGAAATATCAAGACATTACTTTTGACGTTATTAAAGATGATCGCAAAAATTAGGGTAAACGTTGGCCAAAGATAGTTCACCATACCCACTTCAATGGCTTGGCGATTATTTTGTGCATAACCAATGGAAAGGGCAAAACACAATTCATAGCTGACGAACATTAGGCTACCCCACCATAGATATGGCTGAGGTACACTAGATAGTTTAGGTAGTCCAACAGTCATCCATAAGATGACTGAGGCAACACTATAAATGAGCGCTGCTCCACCTACGGCTCCAAAGCTTTCACTGACACTGCGGATAAGACCGACATTGGTACTCCAAAAGAGAATCGCAGTCAGACCAATCAATGTTGCCATTTTCCGATTGAGCGTTGGCAATGCATTTAAAATCATAGAGCGACTCATCCATTGAGTGAAGTATTTTTAACCGTATTTCTCCTTAATATATGTGGGATAAATCAAAATAGATAGGGATCAAACTCACTATTTTACAAGTGCTTGAGCTTCAATATAGTGTTTTAAATGATTCGCCATCTCCCATTGAGAACCTATAAAACGATACAGTGCTTCAACTTCAACTTTGGTTGAACCCTGAATAAATTTTTCATCTAAAGTAACCTCAATGGTACGTTCAAATTCAGTCGTTTTGGAGTCAATACGCTCAAACTCGTAAGTAATTTTTGAGTGAATCGGAATTTGCGCGAATTGCTCAATTCCAGCAATGACGAACTTTTTATTTTTTTCAAACTCAACCACATGCCATTCATTGGTCCAGTTTTTAATTCCTGAGATTGGACTGGCGATGGATTCTTTAAACACGGTGTTTTTTCCAACTTTAATATTTTTTGGCTCGATGGCCTGAGTCACACCTTGATTAATCTTAGGCCATTGATTCACATCAGTTAAGATTTGAAAAACTTCATCTACTGGACGTTGAATCTTGACTTCAGCAGATCCGCTTGCACTGTAATTTAAGTTTTGAGTTGGATAAGTAGCTTTGTTTGTTAGATTCTGAGTATCTGTTTTGGCATAGCTGAGTGAACTAAACATGAGGCTACTCAATGTAAATGTAGTAAACATCGATGCGATGAGTATCTTATTCATATGATTAACTCTTCAATTAAAGGTTTTGTTTTAAAAAGGAAATATTTTTAATGAACAGTAAAATATGACTGGGACACTTTTATTTAGCTGTTATTTTTTTGTATAAACATGAGATTGTTTAACGTATAAGCAATATACCTCAATAAAAAAGACCGCATTAGCGGTCTTTTTGATCACATTAGCAATACTAAGAATTAGTAATCAAAGCTAAAGTGTTCAGGCGCAAGTGAAGTCAAAGTCTTCGATGGATTGACCATAGATTCAGCATGACCTTGCGTACGAGGCAACAAACGCTCGAAATAGAAATCTGCGAGTTTGATTTTAGCTTTATAAAACTCAGGTGTTTCAGAACCTTCACCTGATGCCAATTTTGCTGAAGCAACAGCCGCTTGTTGAGCCCAGTAGTACGCCATCATCACATAGCCAGAGAACATCAAATAGTCTACAGATGCAGAAGATACGATGTCACGGTCTTTACGTGCTGCAAGCATGATACGAACAGTTAACGCATTCCATTGAGCACACGCTTTGGTCAAGTCCCATGCAAAACGACGCATGTATTTGTTACGTGCATGTTGACCACAGAATTTTAAGATTTCAGCGGTATAGTCACGAACCACTTTACCTTTAGAAGACAAAAGCACTTTACGACCGATTAAATCAAGCGCTTGAACACCTGTTGTACCTTCATACAACGTCGAGATACGTGCATCGCGTACGATCTGTTCCATACCGTGTTCTTTGATATAACCGTGACCACCAAAGATTTGCATACCGTGATTTGCTGCTTCTAAGCCAAGTTCGGTTAAGAAACCTTTAAGGATTGGGGTATAGAAACCCAATTTATCATCGTAATCATCGAATTTAGCCTGATCACCTTGAGCTAAAGCATCTGTCATTTTGTCTGCAAGCTGTGCAGCATGATAGATCATTGAACGACCGCCTTCGGCAATCGCTTTTTGTGTCATCAACATGCGACGTACATCAGCGTGGTGAATGATTGAATCCGCGACTTTCTCTGGTTCTTTTTTACCTGAAAGTGCGCGCATAGACATACGTTCTTTTGCATACGGTAAAGAGCCTTGGAATGCCAATTCAGCATGCGCTAAACCTTGAACCGCTGTCCCAATACGTGCAGTGTTCATAAAGGTAAACATGGCATGTAAACCTTTATTCTTCTCACCGATCAAGTAGCCAATCGCTTCATCGAAGTTCAATACCGCTGTCGCAGAAGCACGAATCCCCATTTTGTGTTCAATTGAACCACAAGTCACAGGATTACGTTCACCGACACCACCATCTGCTGTTGGAATGAATTTGGGTACAATGAACAATGAAATGCCTTTTGTTCCTGCTGGTGCATCTGGTAGGCGAGCAAGTACAATATGAATAATGTTTTCAGTCAGATCATGTTCACCTGCCGAGATGAAAATTTTCGTCCCTGAAATTTTGTATGCACCATCTGCTGTCGGTTCGGCTTTGGTCTTCACTTGACCTAAGTCTGTACCACATTGAGGTTCAGTGAGACACATCGTACCTGACCAAGTGCCCGCAGTTAGATGAGGCATATAAGTATTTTTTTGCTCTTCAGTACCAAACTGCATGATGGTATTCATACAGCCCATACTTAAACCTGGATACATGGTAAATGACCAGTTCGCCGTTCCCATCATTTCTGATTTAACCAAATTCAAAGACATGGGTAGTCCTTGACCGCCGAACTCTTCAGGATAGGACAGCCCTTGCCAACCACCTTGAACAAATTGGTCATAAGCTTCTTTAAAGCCTTTTGGCGTTGTGACTTCACCGTCTTTAAAGTGACAGCCTTCTTCATCACCTGATTGATTCAGTGGTGACAGAATATTTTCACAAAAGTCTGCTGCACCTTCAATGATCATATCAATCGTATCTGAATCTGCAGATTCGCCGTTGCTTAGCGTTTTATAGTGCGCAGGGTAGTCGAAGACTTCGTTCATTAAGAAACGAATATCACGGACGGGCGCTTTATATGCTGGCATGGGTATATTCCTAATTTGAAAAATTTGGACGATTAAATCGATATATGCATTATTGGCGTTATATAACGAAAATACATTGATAATTGCGATTAAAAAAAATGTCAGAAATGCAAGTAATACTTTAATTTTCCCATGAGTATTTATTCTTTTTTTTGTTATAATTATCCTCACTTATTTTTCTTGTTGATAACAAAAAAATGACTAAATCTATATATAATAAGGCTTAGAGATACATAATGAAATTAAGATATTTAACTATTTGCGTGGCGGGTTTTACTTTAGTAGGTTGTAGTTCTCATGTCATAAAATCCAATTCAACTCAGCATAATGCGAATACAGTACAGCGTCTTATCGACGGAACTAACGCTATTTATGATTATCCTGAATTTGATTATCGCGGCAGTATGGCGATTCAGTTGTCTATAACTGAGCCGAAATCTAAATTAAAAAAAAACAAAAAATAGTGCAGTGCTAGATCATCAACTGCAAAAAAAGCTCGATCAATATTTACTGCGACAAAATATTAAATTAAATAATCAACAAAAAAAGGCAATCTTTCATTCGATTACACAGTATCAAACAGGTATATCACACCCGTCGAGTGATGAGGATGAAACCTACAGATACGTCCAAAATATTTTTAATAATTTACAGTTCGATTATGATGGTACTGTGAATTATCGTCAGCAAATGGCGACATTCAACATCGCTGCAAAATATCAAAAAGACAATTTATTGGTTCAAGCTCGTATACCATCCGTCTTAGATTTTAAAAATTTTAAGTTTTATACCAATATCAATTCTGTCTTACCGTTTCTGACTGATCCATCGCAAAGCAATCGATTTGCTTATTTTGATTTTTCTGAATTTGCGCCATTGGTATCCGATCTTGATCAAAAAGCATTGATTCAATTTCTCAAAGAAATTAGTGCTGTGTCTTATCTGCTCACACCTGATCGTCAATTTGAACAATTACCCCTAAGTGCTGAAGAAATCAAACAAGGGGGTGTTGAAAAAATAAGGATTCGTGCTACAGCTGAAGAATGGCTATTGCATTCAGAGTTATTTACTTCGGTGAATCGCACCTATCTGATGAACTCCATTTTAAAAATAGATCAATCGAAAATTGCAAAGTTGCAGGATAAAAAATCAGATGTAGAGCGTGAGGCAATTGATGCTGCTCATGAAGCAGCAAAAGAGATTGATTCACATCCTGAAGTTATGGCAGAGCAAGCCATGCTGGCGTTATATGATGTAGTGAATAACCATTTCAATGACAATCCTAATTCGGATGATGTGATTGAGGCTGAAGCAGAGCGTGAGAGTGTAGGTTCAGCGCCAGTGAGTCAAGTCGGTGCCACGACAGCTGAATGGGAAGATGAAGAACATGCGTTAGCACTGGAAGCGCTCTCAGAAGAGAAATGTTCTACGTTGGCTGAATCAAAGCAACAGGCAAAAATAGGTGATATTGAATATTGTAAGCAGTTTTATGCTGTTGATTTAATCAGTCATGAAACCGCTGACCAAAACAAAGGGATTAAGGGTGTACAAGCAGAATTAGAACAAGTTTTCTCGGTCTATAACAATGGTGATTTTATTAATGCTGAGCATTTTAAACAGCTATGGACCACACATTTGCCTGAAATTAATCAAGCTTTAGGTCATTCACAGCAGCGTAATCCAATTGTTGTAGATGTGGTACTGGATGCTCAAGGTCGTGCCATAGATCTGGATTATGATATACAGATGAATGCCGAAGAGATTCATCCATCGACCAAGTTTAAAATGAATTTAAGTATGGAGTTATTTAATTATGGTCAGGCCACCAAAATTGATCGACAGCAACTTCGGGAAGCTCAGCCTTTTGCGAAAGCATTTAAAAATAGCTCGCTTGCTCAGTTATTGAATTCCACTAAAAAGGTGAATTCAGAAGGCACCTCTAGCATGAGTTGGGATGAACAACTGGCTCAGTTGGCTGAGCAAACTTATGCAAATACAGGTTCTTATGAAAAAACTTATCAGGCGGTGTTCATTGCTAAATTGGCGGCTGAACAGCCAGAAGTTGTTCAATATTATTCTGCCCAAGACTTGCAAGAGATTGCGGCTGTGTATGCGTATAGATTTTCAGATGAAGAGCGGTATAATTTAGAAGGTACAGCACTTCAACAAAATAAAGCTTTGCAGAAAAAACATCACTTAATGCTTGAGGCTGAAAATGTTTTTGATGAAGCATTAGGCAGTGGTGTGGATGAGCTTGTGACAACCGTGATTGATGCGCAGCAACCTCAATATGACATTGAACAGCTCCAAAAAAAATACAAATCAACTGAGACAGTCTTTTCGCACTACTATCAAACGCAATTTAAACTGACACATGACTTGGCAGATGATGAGGTTGATCTGGTTGCAATGAAAAAGACCGCTGATATCTTAGGTCAAGCTTATGTGGCATTTAATCAGCGAAAATTTGATGAAATGGTCATCCAGCATTTAGATCAAAATACGCTGATCTATATTGATTACGATCTGTTTAAACAGGTTTACCAAGTGGTATCTCAAGCGGGTTTAAAATAACGCAAACACCCAAAAAAAAGAGCCTGATTCAGGCTCTTTTTTTATTACATTCAATGCTTAAAGTGTTTAGATAAAATCATTTAAATCGGGTTTAACGCCATTCCAAATCGAAAATGACTCAATCGCTTGCCCAACTAACATGCCATAGCCTTCTGAATAGGCAACGCCACGTTCCTTAGCTTGATCTATAAAGCTTGAAGGCTTGCCGTATGCCATTTCATAAGCATGTTTAAATTGTAACGCTGGTGGGAGAATCAATGCTTCACCCGAAAGACTTGCAGAGGTGGCATTGATAATAAAATCAAAGTCACCCGCCAAATCATTTAAAGAAATTGCGGATAATTCACATTCAGGAACAGCGCTCTGAAGGTCTGCAACCAATTGCTCAGCACGAGCTATAGTACGATTGGCAATCACAATTTTTTTTACGCCAGCTTGAAACAATGGGTAGATTACACCACGAGTTGCGCCACCTGCGCCAAGAATCAGAATCGAACTGTTTTCTAATGACCAGTTTAGAGCCTGAATTGCATCAACTAAGCCTTGTCCATCGGTATTATCACCATGGAGTTTGCCATTTTGCATCCATAATGTGTTTACAGCTTTGGCAATTTTTGCACGCTCTGTGAGGACATCACATTGTGCGAAAGCTTGTTCTTTGAAAGGGACTGTGACATTCATTCCGACGCCATGATTTGAAAAGAAATCTTGAATGCTTTCAACAAATCCATCGATAGGAGCAAGGCGTTTTGAATATTGTAAGTCGATCCCGACTTTCTGGGCGAACGCATGGTGAAGTTCAGGAGAACGAGACTGTTCAATCGGATGACCAATGACTGCAAATTGTTTGCTCATTACGCAAAGTCCATGTGCTGAAAATGGTCATCAATATACGTCAAATTGGAGATGTACTAAAGCCAGAACTATAAAATGAAACATTCAAAAAGGACTAAAGAGTCAATTGCAGATTAATGTGTCGGATTACAGATATCGTTAAGGGTGCGGATACATAAATAAGAAATATTTATAATCAATCCAACGGTTGTAAAAACGATAAGGCTAATTCCAAAACTATCATTGAAGAGACTTTCAGAAAATATAGTTGTAATAATTGCACTAATAAATGCGATGAGAAGTACCCAAAAAATGAGAGCGGTAGAACTGATTTTGTTGCTTGGCATGAGAGTTCCCTCAAAGATGGAACCGAAAAATCTGCCATTGAGATGCAAATTGTTCTAACCATGTATGAATATAATGTCGACTACAGTGTACGCTATTTCGACACATAATATGCGGTCAAGCATGTCAAAAATGTGACAACATATATTTATTTTGCAAATGAATCGGAATCTAGCATGCAGTCATGTCAGTATTTTTTATTTATGAAAACGGGATGCAAGCTTTGTTAAATTTGTCAAATACGCTAGGTCCTAATACATTATAAATATAAATCCCATGATGAGCATGGGATTTATATGGCTAATGATAGTAATCATTATGGATTATTTATTCAGCTCAGATAACCAATCTCTTGGTTTTAGATAATAATCTGTTAAGCGTTTCTCAGGTGAATCTTCCTTCCATTCAGGGCGATAAGACCAACCCGTTAGCGGTGGGAGACTAACCAAGATGGATTCAATACGACCACCTGTTTGTAACCCAAATAGCGTACCGCGGTCATAAACCAAGTTGTATTCGACATAGCGTCCACGACGATACAGTTGGAACTCACGTTGCGCCTCGGTATAGGCTTTATCTTGATTGCGTTTAAAGATTGGTAAGATGGCTTCTAAGTAACCATTGCCAACGGCTTGAATGTACTTGAAGCAAGTTTCAAAATCCCATTGATTTAAATCATCAAAAAATAAACCACCGACACCTCGTTGTTCGTCACGATGTTTTAGGTAAAAGTAATCGTCACACCATTTTTTATGTTCAGCATAGACGTCTTCACCAAAAGGCGCACATAGATCATGTGCGGTTTGATGCCATGACAGCACATCTTCATCATTTGGATAGAATGGGGTTAAATCAAAACCACCTCCAAACCACCAAATTGGATCTTGTCCTTCTTTTTCCGCAACAAATAAACGGACATTTGCATGAGAGGTAGGGACATTCGGATTTTTGGGATGGATCACCAGTGATACGCCCATGGCTTGGGCTTTGGCACCTGCAATTTGAGGATGCCGCTCAGTTGCGGAAGCGGGGAGCTTTGAAATATTAATGTGAGAGAACATCACACCACCTTTTTCAATCACAGTTCCATTTTGCAAAACACGTGAGCGACCACCGCCACCTTCTGGACGTTCCCAATCATCAATTTCAAAGGTTGCAGTGCCACCGCCTGCAATCTCTTGTTGTTCTAAGCTTGCACAAATCCGTGCTTGTAAATCAAGAAGAAATTCACGGACGCGTTGAATATCTACAGAAGTAGGGTTCGACATGGCAAGCCTCTTGGCTAAAAGAAAAACTGAATACATCAAACCATAAATTAACTTAAAAATTAAGGTGATTTTCTCGATCTTTGTGATCGTTAGCGCATGAATTTTTCATATCCACAAGCGATTGAATAATGAAAATAGAACTTATTCCGACTGAGTTACTAGGTTGAATTGATTGATAAAGCTCAGCACAATGAGTCAAAGCATATTCATGCTGCTGTTATATTTAACTGTCATGGGGCCATTGCAATGTCGAATCCACTGAATTATCTCATTCAGAAATATAATGTTCCTGGGCCACGTTATACCAGTTATCCAACAGTACCTTATTGGGATGAGCATCGTTTTTCATTGGATTTGTGGAAGCAGTCGCTCAAGCGATCATTTGATGAATCGAATACAACACAAGGCATTAGTCTTTATATTCATTTACCTTTCTGCGAAAGCTTGTGTACTTTTTGTGGCTGTCATAAAAAAGTCACTAAGCGGCATGAGGTTGAACAGCCTTACATACAAGCTGTTTTAAAAGAATGGGCCTTGTATTGTCAGCTTCTTGTTGATCAGCCTATGATTAAGGAAATTCATCTGGGTGGTGGAACGCCGACATTTTTCTCAGCGGAACATCTTAAACGGCTCATTGAAGGCATATTATCTAAAGCAAAAATTGCGGATAAATATGAATTTAGCTTTGAAGGACATCCAAATAATACAACAAAAGAACATTTGCAGACCCTTTATGATTTGGGTTTTCGCCGTGTCAGTTATGGTGTTCAGGACTACAACGAAAAAGTACAAAAAGCGATTCATCGGATTCAGCCGTTTGAGCATGTAAAGCAAGTCACTGAATGGGCGAGAGAAATTGGATACACCTCGATCTCGCATGATTTGGTGTTTGGTCTACCATTTCAAAACTTAGACGATGTTTTAAATACGATTGAGCAAACCCGTTCTTTAATGCCAGATCGTTTGGCATTCTATAGTTATGCGCATGTGCCTTGGATTAAAGGCAATGGACAACGTGGCTTTAAAGATCACGATGTCCCTAAGGATGAAATGAAACGTCAATGCTATGAGGAAGGCAAAAATAAACTGCTTGAGCAGGGCTATCATGAAATTGGCATGGATCATTTTGCTCTGAAAGAAGATCCTATGTATCAGTCATTTCACTCAGGCTCATTGCATCGCAACTTTATGGGTTATACCGCATCTAAGACTCAAGTTATGATTGGGCTAGGTGTGTCATCGATTAGTGATAGCTGGTATAGCTTTGCGCAGAATGAAAAGAATATTGATGATTATTATGCGTGTTTAGAACAAGGACAAATCCCAGTTTATCGTGGACATCATTTGTCAGATGAAGATCTGGTGATTCGAAAACATATTTTAAATCTAATGTGTAGTTTTGAAACGTCATGGTCTGATTCGAAAATGAACTTTCCAGAATTGCCCGATGTGCTCAATCAATTAAGCGAGATGCAACAGGATCAATTGCTTGTCGTTAAAGAAGACTCGATCCATGTGACTGAGGTAGGAAAGCCCTTTGTACGGAATATCTGTATGGCATTTGATTTGAAACTAAAACGACGTATGCCGGAGAATCGAATATTTTCGATGACCATTTAATAGAAAATCTCCCTAATTTGATGGGAGATTTTTTTAATCAAGATTGATTTAAGCTTAGAAATCTTCTTTATCGTACATGTGCGACATGCGTTCATGCTTGGTTTTTAAGTAATCTTCATTAAATTTATTTAGCCCAACTGTTAATGGGACGCGATCAACTACGTCAATGCCTAGATCTGTTAATGCTTTAATCTTCAAAGGATTATTGGTCAGTAGCTTGACTTGTTTGATTTGTAAGTGATCCAGCATGATACTGCACATATCATAGCGACGTGCATCTGCAGGCAAATTCAGCAATAAATTGGCATCTACGGTATCGTGACCTTGATCCTGCAGGGCGTAGGCACGGATTTTATTGGTTAACCCAATTCCTCGACCTTCTTGGCGTAAATAAAGAATCACGCCTTGACCTGCATCATTAATCAGTTTTTGAGTGGCTTGTAACTGTGGACCGCAGTCACACTTCAACGAAGCAAAGGCATCACCCGTTAAGCATTCAGAGTGAATACGAACCAAAACAGGTGAGTTGGGTGCTGTTTCTAAACCTTTTGAGAGTGCTACATGTTCTTCGCCTGTTTGAGGATCCTGGAAAACTGTGATTTTGAAATCACCAAAAGCAGTAGGTAATTGTGATGTAGCAACAAACTCGATAGGCACAGCGACTTCCATTACATGTTCATAATTTAACTAAAGTATAGCTTAATGTTACGACCTTGGTGGTAGTAGTGTGAGTAAATTTAATCAGAACATTTTCTTTTTTTGTATAATGCACATAATAGTAGTTGATAAGTACCAAGGTTATTCAGGATAATCTACTTTACCTAACGACGCCCGATTAAGCAGCTGCTTAATAATGCACCAATATAAATGTGGTTGATTGACGGTAATTTTTTTTGATTCTTTGTATGTTCACATACGATTAAGAATCGAGTTAACCCATTTTACCTAGCTTAGGATTTGCCAGGCTTTAGAAGGCATTGCTACATATGTTGTATACCGAGATTCCTACTCAACGCCCAGTGACAACTTTGTTGGATGCTATTGATCATCCATTACAATTGCGCGAGCTAGCGAAAAACCAATTGGTTCAAGTCGCGGATGAGTTACGCCAATTTATTTTGTATGCAGCTGGTCAAAGCGGTGGACATTTTGGCGCAAATTTAGGTGTGATTGAGTTAACCGTTGCATTACATTATTGCTTTAATACGCCACATGATCGCTTGATTTGGGATGTGGGGCATCAAGCTTATCCACATAAAGTCTTAACAGGTCGCCGTGAACAGCTTACAACAATTCGTTCTAAAAATGGTTTAGCTGCTTTTCCAGCACGTGAAGAGTCGGAATTTGATACCTTTGGTGTAGGTCATTCATCCACTGCAATTTCGGCAGGCTTGGGCATGTCTTTGGCTCGTCGTCATTTAAAAAATCCTTGCGAAGTGGTTGCAATCATTGGTGATGGTGCAATGACAGCGGGCATGGCTTTCGAAGCGATGAATGATGCAGTCGCACACAATGCTGATCTGATCGTGGTGTTAAATGACAACGATATGTCGATCTCATGTAGCACAGGTGGTTTTGCTCAACATTTGGCTGCCATTTGGGAAAAAGGACATTCGGTACAGATTGATGAGAACGGTGTGCCTTATATCGAGCAACATCCTGAGTGGTCTTATAATTCTCGTTTACATCAATCTGCAACCGATGCGGCAGATAATTTATTCAGCGCTATTGGTTTTGATTACTTTGGCCCTTTCGATGGTCATGATGTCGATGGTTTGGTCAAAGTATTGAATGCAGTAAAAAAACGCAAAGGTCCGCGTCTGGTCCATATTTATACCAAGAAAGGCAAAGGCTTCGCACCGGCTGAATCTGAACAAATTAAATATCACGCCATTTCTAAAATCAATGCGACTGCATCATCAAATACAGCACCTAAATATTCGGATGTCTTTGGTCAATGGCTGTGTGATGAAGCACAATCAGATGATCGCTTACTGGCGATTACACCTGCGATGTGCGAAGGCTCTGGGATGGTTCAATTTGCGAAGCAATTCCCTGAGCGATTCTTTGATGTCGCGATTGCAGAACAGCATGCCGTGACTTTAGCTGCGGGTATGGCATGTGAAGGACTCAAACCTGTTGTTGCAATCTATTCAACATTCTTGCAACGTGGCTATGATCAATTCGTTCATGATGTCGCTTTGCAAAATCTAGATGTGACGTTTGGTATTGATCGGGCAGGATTGGTAGGTGAGGATGGCCCAACGCATGCAGGAGCATATGACTATGCCTTTATGCGTACTGTACCGAATATTGTGATCATGGCGCCAAAAGATGAGAATGAATGTCGCCAAATGTTACATACCGCTTATCAGTATAATGGTCCAGCGGCTGTGCGTTATCCGCGTGGTAACGGCTTAGGGGTTGAGATTCAATCTGAGCTAAGCACTTTAGAAATTGGTAAAGCTGAAGTTGTTTTAGAACTAAACTCAGAACATGATGATGGAATTACCATTCTGGCATTTGGTAGCCGAGTCAGTGTGGCTGTTGAAAGCGCGCAAGTTTTAGCGAAAGAATTAGATGTTGCAATCCGCGTCATCAATATGCGTTTTGTGAAACCGCTTGATGAACAAGTCATTCAACGCTTTGCAGAGAAAACCCAATTGTTTGTTACTGTTGAGGAACATGCAGTGATGGCAGGTGCGGGTAGTGCGGTGAATGAATATTTAGCTAAAGCACAGATTGTGAAACCAATATTGAACTTAGGCTTACCAGATCTATTCCAAGCTCAAGCCACGCATAGTGAAATGTTAAAAGAGAGTGGACTTGATGTGCAAGGCATTGAAAAATCGATCAAACAAACGTGGTTAAATACCATACAATTGGTTTGATTTAATTGACTTAAAATTTTAAAAACATTTTTCCCCTAAAAGCGTCGATATTTGTTAAAATGCCGGCGCTTTTATGCATTATTCTTTATCAGTTTCTTCAAATTTGTAGTGGGTGTTCAATGGAACCTATGGTGGTTATGGCTGCGCGTGCGGCTCAAACAGTTGGTCAAGAGCTTTTAAAAGCACATCAGAATCGTCATAAAATCGATCTGCAGGTTGAAGAAAAAGGTATCGATGGCCCTGTAACGCGTGTTGACCGTTATTTAGAAGAATTGACGATTGCAACACTGAAAAAAAGCTATAAAAATCACAGCTTCTTAGGTGAAGAATTTGGTTTGCAAGAAGGCAATGGTCACGATGCAGACTGGTGTTGGATTATTGATCCTTTAGATGGCACATTGAATTTTATCAATGGTGTACCACATTTCTGTATTTCTATCGCGGTTCAGCATAAAGGGATCACTCAGCATGGCGTGATTTATGACCCTGTGAAAGATGAGTTGTTCTCTGCAAGCCGTGGTCGCGGTGCAATGATGAATCAACGCCGTATCCGTGTGAACACAAAAGATAGCTTAGCAAACACTTTCCTTTCAGTCGGTCATGCTTATCGTAAAATTCGCAACGGTGAAGTGGTTTCATATGCAAAAAATCATTTTGAATCATTGCTCAATGTGACAGAAGCGGGTGCTCAATACCGTCGTACGGGTTCAGCTGCACTGGATCTTGCTTATGTTGCAGCAGGTCGCTTTGATGGATATTTCGAGCTTGGTTTGAAGCCGTGGGATATTGCAGCAGGCGAATTACTTGTGAACGAAGCGGGCGGAACAATGGTTGATGCTCGCGGTGGTACAGATTCAATGGAAAATGGCCAAGTATTGGCTTGTTCTATGAAAATGTTAAAGCCGTTAATGCAAGCAGTTGTACCTGCTTGGGGCGAAGCTGCTAAATAAGCAACTCAAATTTGAAAAAAATATTTCATGTTTTTTGTCTCATGAACTAAATAAAAGCTCTTATTTATAAGGGCTTTTCTTTATTTTGAATTATGATTTTAAGGAAGCAGAAGTTCACTAATAAGATTAAATCATTTATATAAAATGTAAAAAGTAGTAAAACTTAATGACATTATAAAAAAATCTGTTATACTCCGCTCACGCACTAAATTTCGTTCATTACCTGAACATTCTCTTCTATATTGTGTATGCGCGTCCGGTCCATCGAGAGGACACTATTTCGCGCCCCACCCAATCGCTAAAGCGATTCCTTCAGGTTCAGGCTGTAATCATGTGTGCGTTATACGCATCGTCGTTCTCGGATCGCCGCTGATTCTATATTTTCAGCGATTATTGCTGTGCCGCTTTTTGCCGATGTCCATCAGACTTTATATTTAATGGAGCACCCTATTTTCGGGTGAAACACTCTATGAGCAAAACTTTTGCTGATTTTCAACTACACGAATCCCTTCAACAAGCACTTCAAACTTTAGGCTTTACTGCGCCTACTCCTGTTCAGGAACAAGCAATTCCTGCTGCTTTAGAAGGTAAAGACCTTCTTGTATCAAGCCAAACAGGTTCTGGTAAAACTGCTGCATTCTTATTGCCAACATTACATACATTGGCAGGTGATGAAGATACGCTTCTTTCTTTTAAAGATCGTATGCGTGCTGTAACTGCACCTTCAATTTTAGTTTTATGCCCAACGCGTGAATTGGCTCAACAAGTAAGCCAAGATGCAATCGGTTTCGTACGTCATATGAAAGGTATGCGTATTGCTGCGATCATGGGTGGTATGCCTTTTGGTAAACAAATTCAACAGTTAAAAGGTGCACAAGTTGTTGTAGCGACTCCAGGTCGTTTACTTGACTTAGTGAACCGTCGTCAAATTAAACTTGATCAAGTTAAAGCATTAATTGTCGATGAAGCTGACCGTATGCTTGATTTAGGTTTTTCTGAAGACCTAGAAGCGATCAGTGATTTAGCGGGTAACCGTGGTCAAACATTAATGTTCTCTGCGACATTTGCGGGTCGTATTGTTAGCCTCGCTGAACGCATGATGAACGATCCAGTTCGTATTGCAATCGAAACAGGTCACTCTACAAATACTGATATTACTCAGACTTTGCATTGGACTGATGGTTTTGAGCACAAGAAAAAATTATTAACGCATTGGTTAAACGGCGAAGACGTTGATCAAGCAGTTGTATTTGCTTCAACTCAAGAAGATACAGACATGTTAGCTGAAGAGCTTGCTGAAGCTGGTCTTTCTGTTGTAGCGCTTCATGGTGCTATGCCACAAACTGTACGTAACCGTCGTTTACGTAGCATCCGTGAAGGTCGTGCAAAGATTTTAGTTGCAACTGACGTTGCTGCACGTGGTCTTGACGTTCCAACGATTTCTCACGTCATTAACTTTGGTCTTCCGATGAAGAACGAAGATTATGTACACCGTATTGGTCGTACAGGTCGTGCGGGTCGTACTGGTAAAGCAATCACGTTAGCGACTTACCGTGAACGCGGTAAAATCCGTGCTTTAGAAGATTTCTTGGATGCACGCTTAAATGTATCTGAAATCGAAGGTCTTGAGCCATCTCCACCTCCTGCACGCGGTAGTCGTGATGGCGGCGGTCGTGATGGCGGTGGTCGTGGTCGTGGCGGTTTCGGCGGTGGTCGTGGTCGTGATGGCGGCGGTCGTAGCTTTGGTGGTGGTCGTGGCGGTGATCGTCCACAACGTTCATTTGATGATAAACCACGTGGCGATCGTCCACAGCGTACATTCGATGACAAACCTCGTGGCGAACGTCCAGCATTTGGTGCTGATCGTGCCGCGCCACGTCGTGACTTCGGTGATCGTCCAGCGCCACGTCGTGAAGGCGGTTTTGGTGATCGTCCACAACGTTCTTTCGATGATCGTCCAAAGCGTGATTTCGGTGATCGTCCAGCTCCACGTCGTGAAGGTGGTTTCGGTGATCGTCCTCGCTCTAACGATGATAACCGTGGCAACCGTGTAGATTACAAACCACGTGAAGGCGGTTTTGCTGATCGTCCAAAGCGTGATTTTGGTGACCGTCCAGCGCCACGTCGTGAAGGTGGTTTTGCTGATCGTCCAAAGCGTGATTTTGGCGACCGTCCAGCACCACGTCGTGAAGGTGGTTTCGCTGATCGTCCAAAGCGTGACTTCGGTGATCGTCCAGCGCCACGTCGTGAAGGTGGTTTCGGTGATCGTCCACAACGTACATTGGGTGCAGAAGATCGTCCACGTCGCGAATTCAATCCTGACCGCCCTCGTCGTGAAGGTGGGGAAGATCGTCCACGTCGTAAATTCAACGATTAAGACTTTCTAAATAAATAAAAAAACCAGTCCTCGGACTGGTTTTTTTATTGCTTTTAAAAAACGGCATGTTAAAATAATGTTAACCAAGTCATATTTTAAAAATAAAAAGTAAATTATGAACAACCAAACACAGACTTTGTCGCTTACTTTAAATGTAGGTTCTATAATGATATATATATTTTCACTACTTGTTATTGCTAATATTTCTTACTTTTTATATAGCATTGCTATTTAGAGTTTTCGTTCTTCAGCTTTAACCCTGTGATCTGTCTGAACAATCTTAACTTTTTATAAACTAGTATAATTATAATAAAATCAGAATACTGCTATCATAGTGCCTAAATTTTATTAACCTTTCATAACATCAAAATTCAGCTAATTAAGAGTATAGTATGCGGGCTGATAAATTGCAGGAACTCGCTCAGCTATGAATAATCAAACGCTGCCTGATGCTCAGGCGCTTATTGAAGTTAAGAATTTGAGTTTTAATCGTGGTGAGCGTGTCATCTACGATAATGTCAATTTAAAAATACGTCGCGGACAGATTACAGCCATCATGGGACCATCAGGCACAGGTAAAACGACTTTGCTTAGACTGATTGGTGGACAGCTCAGCCCAGATCAAGGGCAGATTTTACTCGATGGTAAAAACATTGCAGAAATGAGTCGTCCTGAGTTGTTTGCATCACGTGCACGTATGGGCATGCTTTTTCAAAGTGGGGCTCTATTCACAGATATGTCTGTTTATGAAAATGTCGCATTTCCAATTCGTGCTCACACGGCACTCCCTGAACATTTAATCCAAGAATTAGTTGCATTAAAATTAGAATCCGTGGGTTTGCGTGGTGCAGAACAAATGATGCCTTCAGAGTTATCGGGGGGGATGAACCGCCGTGTTGCTTTGGCACGTGCTATTGCACTGGATCCAGATCTGATCATGTACGATGAGCCTTTTGCAGGCCAAGACCCAATTGTCATGGGTGTTTTGACACGTTTAATTCGTTCACTGCGTGAAGCTTTGGATCTAACCACCATTATCGTGTCGCATGATGTGACGGAAACTTTATCTATCGCAGATTACATCTATGTGGTTGCTGAAGGTAAGGTTCAGGGTGAAGGTACGCCTGAGGAGTTGCGTCAGCATGCATCGCCATTTGTAAAACAGTTTTTAACAGGCTCTGTCGAAGGACCTGTTGATTATCAATTTAGCCATCAATCTTATTTGCATAAAGAGGTGCGTTCATGAATGCTATTGCCTTATTAGGTAGACGCGTGATTGAGCGTGTGCAGGGAATTGGTGTTGCGACCATCATGTTACTCAGGATTTTATTTTCAATGCCAACTTGGATTGGTGTGAAATTATTCATCTATCAGATGTATCGTGTTGGTGTCATGTCATTGCTGATCATTGTGGTGTCAGGTTTATTTATCGGTGCTGTTTTAGGTTTGCAGATGTACAGCATCTTGGTGACCTTTGGTAGTGAAGCGATGCTGGGTGCTGCTGTGTCATTAACCTTGTTACGTGAACTTGCACCGGTAGTCGCTGCATTACTTTTTGCAGGGCGTGCAGGTTCCGCATTGACCGCAGAAATTGGTTTAATGAAGGCGACAGAACAACTTTCGAGCATGGAAATGATCGGGGTTGATCCACTTAAACGAATTATCTCGCCACGCTTATGGGCTGGTATTTTTAGCTTACCTATGTTGGCTGTCATTTTTGCAGCCGTTGGTATCATGGGTGGCAAGATGGTGGGTGTCGATTTTCTAGGGGCAGATGAGGGTTCTTATTGGAGTGGAATGGAAAATGCTGTTCAATTCTATAAGGATGTCTTTAACGGTACCATTATTAAAAGTTTTGTATTTGCCTTGATTTGTACATGGATTGCCGTTTATCAAGGTTATTCTTGTGAGCCAACGTCAGAAGGTATTGCAACATCAACAACTCGCACAGTGGTGTATTCATCTCTTTGCGTATTAGGTTTTGATTTCGTGTTGACTGCGGTCATGTTCGGAGGTGTTTAATGAAATCACGTACTAGTGAGCTAGCAGTCGGTATTTTTGTCATTTTATTTGGTGTGGCATTATTTTTCTTGGCGATGAAAGTCAGTGGCTTGATGGGAACTAAACTTCAAGACAGCTATAACATGACAGCGACTTTTGATAACGTCAATGGCATTAAACCTCGTGCGAAAGTTGCTCTAAGCGGTGTGAAAGTGGGTGAAGTTGAAGATATTAAACTTGATCCAATGACGCGTTTAGCCACGGTACATCTCAAGCTTGATGGTACTTTAACTTCATTTAATGCGGAGCAATTAAAAGAAGTACAAAAGAATGCGCTTGAAGAGTTACACTACAGTTCAGATTATGAAGCAGCAGATCCAGCACAACAAAAAGTAATGGAAAAGCAACTGATAGATAACATGAAATCCATCACTAACATTGATGAAGATGCTTACATAATGGTCGCAACCAATGGTTTGTTAGGTGAGAAATATTTAAAAATCGTTCCAGGTGGTGGTATCAACTACTTGAAGCGTGATGGTCAAATAAGCAATACACAAAGTACGATGGAAATCGAAGATCTCATTTCTAAATTCGTTACAGGTGGTGCAGGTGAGTCGAAGAAAGGCGCAGATGCTGATTCAGTGCCATCTGAAACAACAGATGAACAAACTTCATTTGTTGAATAATTTTTGAGGAAAATGTAATGAATACTTTATTAAAACAAACTTTAACTGCAAGTGTGATGGCTGCAATGTTTGCTGGTACAGCAATAGCAGCTCCAGCTGAAGCACCGCCTGCATTTGTGAAAAAAGTGGCTGATGGTCTTATTTCACGCTTAAAAGTGGATCATGCAAAATTACAAAATAATCCAGCAGCAGCAAATGCGATTGTCCGTCAAAACCTTGATCCGTACATTGATTCACAAGGCTTTACACGTCTAGTGATGGGTACATACGCGAACAACCAATATAGTAATGCAGCACAACGTGCTCAGTTTGAAAAGAATTTCCGTGAAACATTGATTGAAAACTACGGCAGTGCTTTTGCTAAATTCAGCAATCAGACTTATACCATGCGTCCTTATAAAGCAACGACGAGTGCTAACCCAGTGGTGACGATTGACTTCATTCACAAGGGTGAAAAAATTCCAGTGTCTTTCCAATTGGCGGATAAAGGTAGCCAATGGAAAATTCGTAACATTAACGTTTCTGGCATCGATCTAGGTCTACAGTTCCGTAATCAATTTGCAGCAACTGTTAAACGTAATGGTGGTGATATTAATAAAGCAATTGCAAACTTTAAGCCTGATGCTGAAGCTGCAATTGATAAGAAAAAATAATCGAGCGATATCTTTGTGATTACGCTGAAAGATCAAGAAGTTCAGGTTTCAGGTAAAATTAGCTATGATAATGCTGAAGCTTATTATCAGGCAGGTTTAAACCAAATTCGTCAATTGAATCAATTTCCTTTGATTGTTAATTTGGCTGAACTCGAGCAGGGTAGTACTTTAGCTTTGGCAGTCATGGTGAGATGGTTACGTCAAACACCTGATGCACATAGCTTACATTTTAAATCTGTGCCTCAAAAAATGATGAAGATTATCCAATCTTGTCATTTGGAAAATGACTTAAAGTTGATTTAATACTTTTCGATGATTAAAGAAAGCACACATAAGAAAAGCACCGAAAGGTGCTTTTTTTATGTGTAGATGATGTGAAAGATTTACTCGTTTGCAAGGGGCTATGCATAAAGTATATTTCTTATACTGCAAAGTTTGCTCAAATCCATTTCTTCCAACGGAAATAAAGCAATGGTCCAACAAAAAATGCCACCAAAATTAGGCTCACAATAATAAAGCTGGTTGTTCCTTTGGCATAAGGCAACACATCAGTATTCATGCCATAAATACTGGCGATGAGCATAGGTGGTGCAAGCATACTGGGTAAAATCGAGAATCGACGAATCGTATCGTTCTGCTCAGTATTAATGAATCCTGAGGTTGTATCGAGTAAGAAGCGAACCTTTTGGAAGAGGAATGCATCATGTTCAACCAGTGATCGAACATCCTCACTGAGCTCTCGAATATCAGCATCATAAATATGACTGCCCAATGCTCTTGGACGTGCTAAGAAGGTGAGTACACGGCGTAAGTCGATTAAGCAGAGTTGAGCTTTACCTAGAACGTCTTCTTTCTGAGCGAGACGGGTAATCATGTCGTCCAAATCTAAGATTTGTTCACGATGGCGTACGTTCAGTACTTCAGTCGAGTAGAGTTCTAAGTCTTTGTGGATATCTTCTAAGATATCCGCAAGTTCATCAAGTTTGGCTTCGAGTAAGCCTAAAAGAATCCACGTCGGATCTTTATAGTCGATGTCATAGTCATTGCGTCGAGCACGTGCACGGAAAGCACGGAATGCGACCAGCTTTTCACCGCGCAATGTAAATAGATGATCCTTGTGGAGAATAAAAGCAACAGTTTGTACTGTGGCTAAAATATTACTATTTTCATCAGAATCATCCTCAACTTGATAGTTTTTATTTTTCGTTAAAAAATATGTACTGATATGTAAAATACCATCATCGTCACGGTAGAATCGTGCTGAAGAGGAAATATCTTCTAAAGATTTTAATGTAGGTAAATTCTGTTGATAGGCTTCTAGAACCCATTCTTGCTCTTCTTGTGAAGGCGCAATTAAGTCAATCCAAACCAACTCTGGATGTAGGTCAAAACCGCCATTAATTGTTGCGTCTTCTAAGCTACCGCGCTCTGTGGGGTAAAAGGCTTCAAGCATTTTATCTTTTCTCCTTTGCGCAGTATGGTTGATTTGATGAATGTATTTTAGACAAGCTTTGCTCGAATGAACACAGCTTACATCACTAATTATTTTAAAAAAAAGTGCTTCGTTTAGTTTTAAAGCATCTGTATATGACAACAAGGTTAAATTTGTATGAAATCAATCGCTATATTTTGTGGTTCAAGTTTAGGAACGGATCAAATTTTCGCTCAAACAGCAGAACAAACAGGACGTTTGATTGCGGAGCGTGGTCAAACCTTGGTGTATGGTGGTGGGCTTTCTGGTTTGATGGGGATTGTTGCAGACAGCGCTTTGAAAGCGGGTGGTAAAGTCATTGGCGTCATTCCACAAGGCTTGGTTGATCGTGAGTTGGCTCACCCAGATTTAACCGAACTGCATGTTGTCACTAGTATGCATGAACGTAAAACGCTGATGGCCGATCTTTCCGATGGCTTTATTGCATTGCCAGGTGGCGCTGGAACGATTGAAGAAATTTTTGAGCAATGGACATGGGCGCAGCTCGGGATTCATTTAAAACCATGTGCATTTTTAAATGTTGAAGGCTTTTACGATAGTCTATTGCAATTTATTCAACTGACCACGGATAAGGAATTTACACGTAGCCGTTTTAATGATGCTTTAATTCAGTCAGATTCGATTGAAGATATCTTAAAACAGTTTGAAAGTTTTACACCACCAGAGCCGAAATGGGGTGTAAAAGATCATAATGATTTGGTGAAAGTAGATTAATGAACATCATAACCGTCGCTGCTGCGATTATTTTAAATGAGCAACAACAACTCCTCGTGGTGCGTAAGCAAAATACTCAATTTTTTATGCAAGTCGGTGGAAAGCTAGAGCCTGATGAATTGCCTGAGCAAACCATGCTTCGTGAAATTAAAGAAGAGATTGGGGTAGATGCAAGGATTGAACAATTTGTAGGGCGCTTTGAAACGCGTGCTGCCAATGAGGCGGATCATCTCTTGGTCAGTTATGTTTATGAGGTGAGTATAGATGATGTGCCATGTATCGATGCAGAAATTGCCGAAATGAAATGGATCGATTTAGAGGGTGATGTTTCGAATTTAGCACCTTTAACTGTTGAAGTTGTGATCCCTTGGGTAAAGGAGCAACTGGCTATTGAATTTATCTAAGTCAGCGTTTTTCTTATTATAAATGCTTGTTATAAATGCAATTTAAATTTTAGCTGCCGAGATACACGCCAATTCAATCTGTTGACAGCCTAATTTTTCTAAAGCCATTTTCAGTGCATGTAGTGAACTGCCTGTTGTTACGACATCATCAATGATCAAAACTTTTCGGTACTTGCGTCGTTCAGCTTTGATGATTTCAAATTGATCTGCAATATTCTCCATTCGCTCAACACGACTTAAACCTTTTTGTGAGTGTTGAGCCAGACGAATGATAGGTTGCCAAACGGGAATATTCAGTTTTTGAGAGAGTTGATTGGCAATGATTAACATTTGATTGTATCCACGTTCGGCTAAGCGTTCTGTAGAGATCGGCATGGGGACAATGGCTTGAACTTTGGGTAGACGCATTTGCAATAAGCTATGAGCGAGTAAAGTTTGGTATTGCAGTTGCTGTTCATATTTATATTTTTGAATCATTCGATCGATGGGAAACTGGTAGTTGAAAGCAACGCTGATTTCCATTTCATTGCGGTAAAGTTTGACTTGATTAGATTGTTGAAACCAAGGGAGTTGATTCCAACAATCATGACATAAGGAGTGAGATTGTTGATGGTCTAAACCACATAAGCTACAGGGAGAAACATGGTGTATTGCGCTTTGAAAAATTTGATGAGTCAACCGGAGCATGAGCTTGTCTTTATTGTCATTCTTATTTGAGTGTTAAGATGACATGATTTATAGCTGAGTTCAATTGCCAAACAGATGTTGGGGTGGACATAGGACTTTAATTGCTAATCTAAGTATTAAAATAGACGTTTTCTGGAAAATTTTATTTTTCTCATTTATGCTCTAAAAATAACAAATTATTCTAGACTCATAACATTAACAATGCCTTTTACACTTTCTCATACTGCCGCAACTGTTATTTTTAAGCCATGGCTTAAAAGGCAAAAGCTATCTTATACAGGTTTGATACTGGGGACGATGTCACCTGATTTTGAATATTTTTTAAGAATGCAAATGAAAGGAGAAATAGGGCATCAACTTATCGGTATCATTCTGCTAAATTTACCTGTTGCTCTAATGGTTGCAGTGTTATTTCATCTTGTGATTCGGGATCAATTGATAGAATACTCACCGAAAATCATTAAAAAGCGCTTTGTTATTTATCAGTATGAAAATTGGTTGGATTATTTAAAGCAACACGTCTATATCGTTGTAGTCTCTATTTTGCTTGGAGTTTTGACCCATATTTTATGGGATGCTTTTACGCATAAAACTGGTTTTTTTGTAGAACATTTTTTAATTTTAGAACAAGGTATCAGTATTGGCAGATTGCATATTTATATGTATAAAATTTTACAACATTTAAGTTCCATTTTAGGCTTAGCACTTATTTTGTACTGTGTATATAAAATGCCTTCCTATGATCTACCAAGTCAAATTTTGGATTTAAAAGGTATCTGTTCCTATTGGCTGGTGATGTTGATTTTTATCACAGTTTATTTTGCAATGTGGTTGCTTCTGAATACTGAATTGATGTATTCAATAGGCCATATAGTGGTTGCGTTAATTGCATGTACATTTTGGAGTCTATTTTTCACATCTTTAATTTTCAAACTTAGAAAAAGCGAAGTGTTAAAATAGAAATGTGACAAATAAGCTTTTAAATTAGATCGTTTAAACGAAGGCATAGCGAGGTGCTTCAGGGAGCCATCGTTTAAGCAAAGCGTCTGCCTGTAGCGGATGATCTTTGAGGAGCTCACCAGCAACATAATGCGCTTGAGCTAAAAGATGATCATCACGTTCGAGTTTGGCGACCTTGAACCCCATATCACCTGTCTGTTTAGTACCAAGTAACTCACCCGGACCTCGAATTTCTAAATCTTTTTCAGCAATTAAAAATCCATCATTGGTTTCACGCATGATGCGTAAACGCTCCTGCCCATTTTGCGAAAGCGGGCTTTTATAGAGTAGTGCACAAAAGCTGGCAGTTGCTCCACGTCCGACACGACCACGTAATTGGTGTAACTGTGATAGTCCTAATCGCTCAGCATTTTCAATCACCATGATCGATGCATTGGGGACATCGACACCGACTTCAATCACGGTGGTCGCAATCAGAAGTTGCAGTTCATTGTCCTTAAACTGTTGCATGACGGACTGTTTTTCATCAGCTTTCATTTTGCCATGCACTAAGCCGATATTGAGCTGTGGAAAACGCTCTTTAATTTCTGCAAAAGTCGCTTCTGCTGCTTGTGCATCTAAAGTTTCAGATTGTTCCACCAAGGTACAAACCCAGTAAGCTTGTTTTCCTTCTGCACAGTTCTTTGCGATGCGTTGTAAAACTTCTTCACGGCGATCCAGTGGAATGGTCACCGTTTGAATCGGTGTACGACCAGGTGGAAGCTCATCAATCACAGAGGTATCCAAATCGCCATAGGCTGACATGGCGAGTGTTCTTGGAATCGGTGTGGCAGTCATTACCAATTGATGCGGCGTTGTATTGTTGACGCCTTTATTACGCAGAGCTAAACGTTGATCAACACCAAAACGATGTTGTTCATCAATAATCACTAAACCGAGTTTGGCAAATTCAACATTGTCTTGAAATAGGGCATGAGTCCCGACCACTAGTTGAGCAGATCCATCTTTAATATTCTGCTCTGTTAAAGCACGCGCTTTACCTTTTTGCTTGCCTGATAGCCAAGAGACATTTAAGCCCAAAGGTTCAAACCATTTTTTGAAATTCAAATAATGCTGTTCGGCTAAAATTTCAGTCGGTGCCATCATCGCCACTTGCCAACCTTCTTCCAAGGCATGACATGCGGCAACGCCTGCAACCAAAGTTTTTCCTGCACCCACATCGCCTTGTACCAATCTCAGCATTGGTTTGTTTTGCTTTAAATCTTTAGCAATTTCATTGGATACACGTTTTTGTGCATTGGTCATTTCAAAGGGTAGAGTGGATAACAATTGCTTCGCAAAAGTTTGACTCGGTGCAAAGGCAGGTGCCGCAATTTTTTGAATGAAAGCACGTCGCGTCAGCATGGTGATTTGATGCGCAACCAACTCTTCAAAAATCAGTCGTTGCTGAGCAGGGTGGTGACCTTGTGCCAATTGCAACATATTGGCATCTGTAGGCGGATGATGAATATATTCTAGCGCTTGCTTAAGCGCATAACCATTGGTGAATTTTTCAGGTAACAGTTCTGATAAATTATCACTGTGATGAGTCAGCGCTTGTTTGACATATTCACGAAGTTTGGACTGTGTTAGTCCTTCAGTGGCAGGGTAAATGGCGGTCAGCTGAGTTTGCGGAAGTGGGGTATGCTCTGAAATGAGTTGAATCTCAGGATGGTACATTTCTAAACCACGAGCACCAACACGAACTTCACCAAAGATACGCAGTCGATTACCTGCCTTGGCACGATCCATTAAAGCTTTATAAATATGATAAAAACGCAGTGTGACCTTGCCATAATCATCTTGGACTAAAATCGCCATAGATTTACGTTTACCGGGAGGCATGTCGATGGACTTCACGATACCTTCGAGCAAATAGCTGCGCCCGACGTGTAATTGGTTCATTGGAATGATCGTGCTACGATCTTCATAGTCACGGGGTAAATGAAACAACAAATCGTCAGTGGTGAAAATGTTTAGTTTTTCAAGCAGAGCAACGGTGGCATTGCCAACCCCTTGCAATTGATGGACTGCGGCCATGTCCCCTCAACTTAGTTCAATTCATGTAGATGAATAGGTCGTATGATGCATATGCTAATGATTGGTTATGGTAAAACATCACAACGTGTTGCTAAACAATTATTCCAACAAGATCACCAAATTACCACAGTTAGCCTGACTCGGAAAGATGATGCTTTCGCAGCGCATTTACAACAAGATATTCATCAGCTTGATTTATCCATGATTCAGCCTGTCGATATAGTCTATGTACTTTTAGCGCCATCTCGCCAGTCTAAATTGAGTAGTGTTGAAAATTATAAACGCACCTATGTGGATTCAGTTCAGTCTATGGTTAAAGCTTTAAGACATCACCCTGTTCAACGCATTATTGTGGTTTCGTCAACGCGTGTGTATGGTGAAGATCAAGGGCAAATCATCAATGATGATTCACCAGTTATTCCAAAAGATGAGCAAGGGCATTTGTTATTGCAAATGGAGCAATTGTGGCAAGACGCTTATCCTGAGCAAGTCATTATTGTCAGACCGACAGGAATTTATGGAACTTCAAATGCTCGAATGCAAAAGCTGGCTGAAACAACAAAAAACTATCCGAATATTCATTGGTCAAATCGAATTCATATCGATGACTTAGCTCGATTTTTAGTGCATTTGATTCACGTGGAACATCCTGAAAAATCTTATATTTGTACGAATAATCAGCCTGAACCTTTGCATGAGCGGATTTTAAAGATTCAACGAGAAATGGGATTGCCTGAGTTGTTGTTAGAAAGTCAGATGGAAACAGGGAAAAGGGTTTTGCGGAGAGGATGGTGGAGAGTAAATTTGAGCTTATGAAGATAAAAGCTATTTGAGCAAACACATAAAAAAAATCCCCTTCAAAGAAGGGGATTTTTTTTATGACTATTTCTTCTTACGCTTTAAACGCTTCTTCGCTTGTTGTTCTGCAACGGCATCCAATGCATCCTTCAATTCCTCATCGGTAAATGAAGTAATGTGTTGAAGCATTTGCAAAGTCACATCATCAAGCACAAGGTTGGCATACTGGGCCACATTTCTGAAATGCGCATCAAATACAATCGAACCTTCTTCATTCTTGCTGATGTAGCCTTGCTCAGTTAAGACTTTAATGAAGCTTTGGAACAGCGCTTTATCGAAGAACTCAGGTGAGTTGAACTCGTAAAGCACAGACAAACGCTGACCCAATAAATGACTCAAGTCTTCAACTTGTTTAGTTGAAATATTACCTGAACCACGTTGTGTGATCAGCGCTAAAGTCATGTAATAACGCTCAAGACTTTGACGAACTGGCGCTGCAAGAACCACCAATTGATTATGATCTTCAGAGTTTGGTGCAGGGCAGAGCAGATTATTCTGATCATCAATGGAAATTAAATTTGCTTGAACAAGCGCATCGACATATTGCTCAATTTGTTCTTTAAGCTCATGTTGTTCCCATTTAAGGAAAAGCTCAGCTTTTAAGAACGGGTAAAGCGTTGAAATTACACTGATCATATCGTCTTTGCTAATACGACCATTGTGTTCAACCAGCGCAGCGATGAGAGATGGAAGAACAAAGGCATGCAGAATGTTATTACGGAAATACGTCAATAACACAGCTTGATTGTCTTCAATCGCAATGATGTCGCCCAAAACATGCTTCACACGTTTAATCAGTTTAAGTTTCAAACCATATGCAATGATTTCTTTACCGGATAATGGCGTCACTTGCATACGATGATCGTATGGAAGTGCAGTCAACAGATTACGATAAGTATCCAGTTGCTTAATGCAGATCTCTTCATCCAACGTGTGTTTTGTGGTTGCCAAAAGGATTAACGAGAGCAATGAAACAGGGTTAATGACTGCTGCACGGTTAATATTTTCCAAAATGGCTTGCGCAGAACTATTTACTGCATCGGACACTGCTTGAGGAATAGGATCATCATTCTTTTCAATTTTGACATTTTCAGCACCATGCTTCTTCAACATGTCATCTAAGAAAACAGGCTCACCAAAGTTCACATAAACACGTCCGAAAATACGTTCGATTTTACGTAAGGTTTGGATAATGCCAAAAACCGATTCAGATTCTTTCGGCTTACCATTCATCTCACCGACGTAGGTTGCACCTTCCATCAAACGTTCATAACCGAAATAAGTCGGGACAAAAGCAATTGGCTTTTCACGACCACGTAAATGACTATGAACTGTCATTGCGATCATGCCTGTCTTTGGCGGCAGTAAACGACCTGTACGTGAGCGACCACCTTCAATGAAGTATTCAAGTGGTGTATTACGAGTCAAAATACTGTGTAAATACTCTTTAAATACGGTGGTGTACAAGCCATTACCACGGAAACTACGGCGAATAAAGAACGCACCCCCACCACGAAGTAATTGACCCACAAACGGCATGTTTAAGTTATCACCCGCTGCGATGTACGGCACCATCATGCCACGTTTGTAGATTACGTAAGACAGAAGGAGATAGTCGATGTGACTACGATGACATGGCGTATAAATAATTTCGTAGTCCTTGGCTAACTCACGTACCGTATTAAAGTTATGTACTTCAACGCCGTCATAGAGTTGCGTCCATAAGCGGGTTAAGGCTTGTTCTGCAAAACGCACTGTCGAATGAGAATAGTCAGAAGCAATTTCATTCACATAACCAATCGCACGGCGTTCTGCTTCAATTAAGCTGATCTTAGAACGAATGCTTTCCTTACGAATCGCTTCTTTCACATCTTCAGACTTGATCAAAGACTGCATCACATTGCGGCGATCTGATAAATCTGGTCCTAAAACGATTTCACGTTGACGATCCAGAAAGTCATTCAG
The DNA here is from genome assembly GCF_059515865.1 of Acinetobacter sp. CY73. Taxonomy (NCBI): domain Bacteria; kingdom Pseudomonadati; phylum Pseudomonadota; class Gammaproteobacteria; order Moraxellales; family Moraxellaceae; genus Acinetobacter; species Acinetobacter sp. CY73. The sequence continues at coordinate 179,487 of NZ_JCAKMZ010000002.1, forward strand.
TTGATTCACAATATACGTTGCAGGCGATAAGTTTGGATGTGTATCTTTTGCATAATTCACCAACTCACGCAAAGACTTCGCTTCATGGAATTCTAAATACGATTGGCGGCCATGCAGACCGATGTTCATTAACTGCTTTAAAGTACTTGGCGTTGCCCAAGTATCAGTGAACAATAATTTAAATAATGAATCTTCTTTATCTGGTGAACGTCCCCACAGCACAGTCACTGGAATTAACTCGATTTCAATCTCAGGATTTTTTTCAATCAATTCGATGAGACGCAATAAGCGAGGTGGAAATGCATGTTGTGGTGGATTAAGCAGATTGGTTTCATTTTGAGGTTGTAAGAAAACTACAGCAGCTTTTTCTTTATGTTCACCAATGACCAATGGTTCAAGTGCAGGTGTAAGTTTTAAGCGACGTGTTTCGCCATCGACAACCAGTGCATTACTTTTAGAATAATTCTGCAAGATATAACACACCACTTTTTGAGGTGTGTCTGTCGAAGCTTCAGATTGTTCTGAAACTTGAGACTCTGTTGGAACTTCTCCAAGAACATGCGGTGTTACTACTAGGTCAAGCAGCTTACTAGAAAGTCTGCGATACATTTGACCAAAGCCACTCTTGGACATAAAAACTCCTAACCGATGACGAATTACGCATCACAGCGAATAATGTGCGTTATTTTCTTAAATATAAGCCAAAAACAATATGTCATTTTCTAACAAATTGCATGGAAATTGGTAGATTTTATCGTTAAAAATCGTATTTTTAGTGATTATATCAAATAACCAATGTGACAATACAGTCAGCGAAACTTTAGTAAAATGATGGGGATTTATGGCAATATAAACTCAGTCGTCATTGCGATCTGTATTGGTTGAGTTTTTGATTGTGCAATAGCAATGAATCGAAATGTCAGAATGAAGGTTAGATATGAACAATTTAACGCAAGAACTTGTTAATTTACTTACTTTGGAAAAATTAGAAGAACATATTTTTCGTGGTCAAAGCCTCAATTTGGTAGGGAAGCGGGTATTTGGTGGACAAGTTCTTGGACAGGCACTTCGAGCAGCATCTTATACAACAGACCGTCCAGCACATTCATTACATGCATATTTTTTATTTGGCGGAGATGTGAATGCGCCGATTATTTATGAAGTAGAGAAATTACGTGACGGTAAAAGCTTTGTCAGTCGTCAAGTGCGTGCAATTCAGCATGGTCGCACTATTTTTTCAGCAATGGTCTCTTTTGCTCATACTGAGGAAGGTCTGGATTACCAAATTGCAGAACCTGAATATCCAAAGCCTGACGATTTAATTTCTGAGCAAGAACTGAAAGAAAACATCATCAATTTTGTTCCTGAAAATATTCGTGCGGCATTCATGCGTCCACGTCATGTTGAAATTCGCCCTGTGTCAATCAGCAATCCATTTCAACCTCAACCAGAATCTCCATCGTACGCGCATTATATTAAAACGCATGAAAAATTGGCTGCTGAAGTTGCCAATGATATTTCGTTGAATCAAGCCATTGTTGCATTCTACTCGGATTATACCTTGATGATGTCGGCACTACGTCCACATGGTATGAACTATCTGACACCAAGCTTACAATGTGCCAGTATCGATCATGCGATTTATTTCCATAAGCCATTTAAGGCAGATGAGTGGATGCTTTATGATATGGATGCAACGGTGAGTGCAAGTTCACGCGGTTTGAATTTTGGTAAAATGTGGCAGAAAGGACAATTGGTCTGTAGCACCACCCAAGAAGGTTTAATGCGTTTAAGAGAAATTGAAAACCAATAAGGAGTTCATATTATTCTTCGAAGAATCTATTTGAAATCTGGTTCGCTCATACTTATAGAGCACTCAAGAAAAAGCCTTGTTTAAATCAGGGCTTATTCATTTCTAAGAAGTACGTATCTAAAAGCGTTTAATTTCTTCATAAAGTATTCAAAATAAATGCTGAACTTCTCACAAAAAATCTCTCGATTGCCAGAAGTTGGCATGGCATAGTGCAGTCACGTTTTTAAAAATAAAGCATGATGCTATGAGCTTGAATACGCAGATTTTGATTGCCGCAATATTTGGTGTCGCATTTGGTTTTTTATTAAATCTCTTTCCTGAAACGTCATTTTTCACAGGCAGTATTTACGGGTTGGGATTAATTAGCAGTATTTTTATTGGATTGCTGAAATTACTGTTAATTCCTTTGATTTTTAGCTCAATTGTGGTCGGGGTGTCTAATCTCCAGTCTGCGGGACAGCTCGGGCGAACGTGGAAAATCACGCTCGCATGTTGTGTGACCACGACGACACTGGCGTTAATTTTAGGGTTAACGTGTGCACATTTGTTTGATGTCGGGAAGGGCGTAGATGTTGCATTTTTTAAAGATGCAATGGATCAGCATCAGTCTCCTGATACGTTAACGCCGTCTTCATTTTTCACTAATTTTATTCAAAATACCTTGATCAATCCGTTTAAAGCATTCGCGGAAGGCAATGTGTTGGCTGTGGTTTTGTTTGCTTTAATGATTGGCGTTGCATTGGTGAAAGGCGGTGAGAAATTTAATGGGGTGCGTCAGCTGAGCCAGCAATTTTTCGACATTATGATGTTGATGATTGGTTGGGTAATGAAGATCGCACCATTGGGTATTTTTGCCTTATTGGCGAAACTCATTGCCACTGAAGATATTTCTGTATTGAGTCGCTTGGCTGAGTTTGCTGCTGTGGTGACAGGAACGACGATTTTCCACGGCGTAGTAGTACTACCACTACTCCTTTGGGTTTTTGGAAAAATGGATCCAATCACCTTTTTCAAAGGTGCACGAACAGCCTTGATTACAGCGTTTGCGACCAGTTCAAGTTCTGCCACCATGCCATTATCGCTCAAATGTGCGCAAGAAAATTTGGGTGTTAGACCGCAAACAGCAGGATTCGTGATTCCTTTAGGCACACAGTTAAATATGGATGGCACTGCCTTGTATGAGGCCGCTGCAGCATTGTTCATTGCGAATTTAATGGGTTTAGATTTAACGCTCGGGCAACAGTTGATTGTCTGTGCAACCGCAATGATCGCATCACTTGGCGCACCAGGTATTCCAAGCGCAGGTATGGTGACCATGATCATGGTACTTCAGTCTGTAGGCTTACCAGCAGAAGCGATTGCTATTTTATTGCCAATAGATCGTTTACTCGATACGGTACGAACTGTGGTAAATGTTCAAGGGGATATGATGATTAGTGTGGTTGTGGATCGTCATACTCGTGACAATGATGAACAAATGGATGCGGTATCATCGAGTTAAATATCTTTATCTAAAATTGTGTTGATCATCACTTTTCATAGGTTTTTTATTTATCGCATGAAGTGATGATTGATTTTTTGGCAAAAATGAATGGAATTAAAAAAGCCTGCAATATGCACATTGCAGGCTTTTTGTATCACTGAATAAATGATGAGGAAGTGATTAAGCGACTTTTAATGCAGCACGTTTGGCTGCTGGTGATTGATCAAGATACGCAATCGCATCTTCAGTTTTTGCCTCATGAACTGGATCATACCAAGGCATTAAATAACCCAATTGTTGTGATACTAACCACAATGGATGTGGCAAAATGCGGTTATCTTTTTGAGCGATACGCGCCCATTCACGCCAGATCCAAGGTTTATATACTGCGGGTTTTATAGATGCATAGCGAGGATCTTGACTCATGATGTGTGCAGCACCATCAACCCATAATCCAAGCACCGCGGCAATCACAATCACGCTTTGATAATAACGAGAAATGTAGCCACCACCCAGATGACGATACAGATCAAAAGCAACAGTACGGTGTTCGATTTCTTCAGCACCATGCCATTTAACCAAATCCAGCATATTGGCATCAGCGCCAAGTTCACCCCATTTCTTATTATAGAGTGCATATTTACCTAAGACGCAGGTCATATGTTCAACGGTTGCAACGACGCCTAAGCGGAATAAATCCCATTGATGATCGAGTATTTCTGGAACTTTAATGCCCAGTGGTTGGTCTGCAAGTAATTTTCCAAAGAGGAAATCCATAATGTCTAAATTACGTTGAATATCAATATTACGAGCAGTGAGATATTCTTTATTGGCTGAATTATGTGCTTGAGCATGCATGGCTTCTTGGCGAATAAATGCTTTCACATCTTCTGCCAATTTTTCATCGGTAATTTTCGGCAGAACTTTGTTGTAAAGGCGACAGAACCAAAATTCACCTGCAGGCAAAATATTATTAATTTCATTAATGAAATAGCTGGTAAAGGGTTGATCTGGAATCCAATCCACAGGCGTCTCAGCCCACTCAAATTTAACCTTACGTGGTTTGATGTGATACTGAATAGACGATCCAATCTTACTATTTTTTAATTTAGCCAATAGTTTCATCACATTTCCTGAATTATTGTTGTGTTACTTATCATTCAGTATAAAAAAATGCCCCCGATTGTTATTAGCAATTGGGGACATTCATCTATCAATATGTGATCTTTTGTGTCTAACAAAAATATCTCAATGGATTATTTATCCAATTTTTCAATAGATGGGTCAGTTTCAGTTTCTAGATCTGAATCCGTATCTATATCGCTTTCTGAAGCTTCTGGAATTGCAGACATGTCGAAACCTTGTGGATATTCGAGGGTATAGTTCAAACGACCACCCATGACACTGGCTAACTCTTCCAAACCGATTCGGTTCAGTGAAGAGAACAATTGAATAGAGAAGTTCAATTTCATTTTCTTCAATTGGGCTTGCACTTCTTGAAGCGTTTTAGAAGCAGGGCCACGATTTAATTTATCAGCTTTGGTGAGTAACACGTGAACGAATAATTTACGCGAATGGGCCCATTCCAACATCATGACATCAAAGTGTTGAAGTGGATGGCGAATATCCATCAATAACACTAAACCTTGCAAGCTTTGACGATGAATCAAGTAATTCTCAAGTTCTTTTTGCCATACGATTTTCATGGCTTCGGGTACGGCAGCATAGCCATAACCCGGTAAATCGACTAGACGCTGATCAGGATTACCCAAGCTAAAGAAGTTGATCATTTGCGTACGGCCAGGACGTTTTGATGCGCGGGCCAATTGCTTTTGATTGGTCAAGGCATTGATTGCGCTTGATTTACCAGCATTGGAACGTCCAGCAAAAGCAATTTCATAACCAGTGTCTTCAACACAAATACTGAGCTTTGGCGCACTCATTAAGAATTCGGCTTTACGTAACCAGTTGAGTGCTGAAACAGCATATTCTGTGATCGCAGGATCAACCGCCTTTTCATAGCTAATCTTTTGTTTAGGCGCGTTTGATGTCTTTGAATTCTTAGACTTTCCACTACTGCGATGCATAACTCAACTTCAATAAAATGACCAACAATTGCGTATTATAAAGCAAGTCGGGAATCCAAGCGAACTTTGTCAGCGAGAGTTTTAAATTCAAAGTGATAGTGGTTGTTAAGTTTTGAAGGGTGAATGAAAAATTGAATTGAATTCAAATGCGATAGGCTTTTAAAAACTGGAAAACATTCATTACTGTTCGGTTGTTTTAAAGCGCTAGAAAATCAATCGCATTGTTTGATGTATATATGTTTGATGAAGAAGCTGGAGGACGGGATTTAACTGCTTCGGCTAAAGTATATTGATTAAGACTTTGATAAAATTGTTCAACAGCATGATTTAAAATACCCTTTAAACCGCAGTGACTACGGAGGACGCAAGGTGGAGTATTACACTCTACGATCTGTTGATCACCTTCCAGAATTCTTAAAACATCGCCCAGTTTGAAATCTAAAGCTGTTGGATTGATTCTGATCCCACCACCTTTACCACGCGTGGTGATAATCCATTCCTTTTTCGACATAAAATGAACGATTTTGACCAAGTGATTTTGAGAGACAAGCAAATTTTCCGCGAGTTCAGCAATAGTGTAGGGTAAATCTCGAGGTCTTGAGATGTACATTAATACACGTAATGCATAGTCTGAAAATTTATTGAGTTGCATGACTGAGTCAAATATGAAGGATTCAAGGAATCTTAGCCTGAAAGTCCTTAAAAGAAAACTTGGCAGGCTAAGTTTTAGCTTGGATGCGAGTTTAAATTAACGGCTGAGTGGCGCTGTAACTTCAACCATATCGCCAATGTTGTAATGATTCAGCAGAATATTGGCCACTGAAAAATCAGTTGGATTTTCTTCAGCAATCACATCAAAGGTGTATTGAGTAGATTGTGCTGTGACAAAAGTGAACTGTTGAGGCTGTTTTAAATTTTTTCCTGGTACTTCAATACGTACAGAAATGTAGTCACGAGGTTGAGCCGGAAGAATTGCTTGTTGATCTTGAGGATGCAGGGTAATGCGTTTTGAACTGTTATTACCTTCGATATGGGTAATGTTAAATTTACGCCATCCAGCCCAACCACCATTTTGAGCAGCAAGATTCTCATATTTCTGTTTCTCTACGCCAATCAAGATGTCTGCAAGCTGTAAATAGGCTGCTTTCCATGCCGCAATGAGTTCTGCATCCATAGGTACATCAAGGACTTCGCTAATCGAATGTAAGAGGTTTTCACCCACAATTGCATATTGCTCTGGTCGAATGTCTAAGCTGACGTGTTTGGTGGTGATGTGTTCAATGGCTTTGGCTAAAACGCTTGGATTCTCAATATGTTCAGCATATGCCAAAACAGCAGCTGCAAGTGCACGCGGTTGATGACCTGTACTTTGGTGATCAAGGTTAAAAACGTTATTCAGTTCAGGATTATTTTTCAACATACGTTGATAGAAATAGCTGGTTAATGCCACACCATTTTCACGAAGGACAGGGACGGTTGATTTAACGAGTTCAATGTGTTCAGCAGTCATGCTCATGTTTAACATCTATTCAGAATTTAAAGATGTATTTAAAATACATCTTTAAATTTATAACTACAATAGTTCGAAAAAGAAAAGCCATAATAAAATTATGGGATATTAAAATATCCCATAATGAAGCAATACATCATCTGCTAACTGAATTGAATCAAAGGTTTTGAAATCTACTTTCGCCCAAACAAAGAGCCGAGTAAACCACGAACGATCTTTTGACCCGTTGATCCACCGAGACTTCGTGCAGCACTTTTCGCGAAAGTGCCGACAATATCCTGCGTCATTTTTTCTCTTTGTTTGGCTGCACGCTCTGCTTCTTTTTGTTGCTCTTTAGCAATACGTTCTTGCTCTTTGGCCTGTTGCTTTGCATAAGCCTCAGCCTCTTTTACTTGTTGCTTTGCCAGAGCTTCCTGTTCTTTTGCTGCTATTTTTTGTTGTTCTGCTTGAAAGATTTGTTGTTGACGCTCAGCGACTTTATTTTGCAGCACTTCAAAAGCACTTTCTCGATCTAAATCTTGCTCATAAACTCCTGCTACAACACTCTGACTCATCAATGCTTTACGTTCCTCAGTCGTAATTGGGTTAAATGAAGAGTAGGGAGGCATTACCCAAGCGCGTTCTACGATTTGCGGAATACCTTGTTCATCTAGACAACTAATTAAGGCTTCGCCTACACCTAACTCGGTAATGGCCTCATCAACTTTAAATTCAGGATTGGCGCGGAAAGTATCGGCAGCGGTTTTTACTGCTTTTTGATCTTTGGGTGTAAATACACGCAGTGCATGTTGAACACGGTTACCCAGTTGGCCTAGAACGCTTTCTGGTAGATCGAGTGGGTTTTGAGTGACGAAATAAATGCCGACGCCTTTAGAGCGGATCAAGCGTACCACTTGTTCAATTTTATCTTGAAGTGCTGAGCTGGTATTATCAAACAATAAGTGTGCTTCATCAAAAAAGAACACCAATTGAGGTTTGTCCATATCACCGACTTCAGGAAGTTGCTCAAACAACTCAGAAAGCATCCAAAGTAAGAATGTGGCATATAGCTTCGGTGTGTTCATTAACTTATCAGCAGCCAATAAGTTGATATTGCCTCGCCCTTGAGTATCCGTTTGAATGAAATCCATAATATCCAAAGCAGGCTCACCAAAAAACTGATCTCCACCTTGATCGGCGAGTGCCAACAGATTGCGTTGAATTGCACCTAAGCTCCCTGGAGAAAGGTTGCCATATTCAGCTTTAAAGTCAGCCGCATGTTCACTGACATAGGTGATCATTGCTTTGAGATCTTTAAAGTCAATCAGCAATAGCCCTTGATCATCTGCGATACGGAAAATCGCTGAAAGTACGCCTTCTTGTGTGTCATTCAAATTCAACATGCGTGACAGTAGCAGAGGACCGATCTCTGAAACTGTAGTACGAATCGGATGGCCTTGCTCACCAAACAAATCCCAAAAAACGACGGGTGAGGCAGCGAATGGAATAGACTCGATGTTTAAACTTTGAATACGCTCTTTAAATTTAGGATTGGGTTCACCCGCTTTCGCAAGACTCGAAACATCGCCTTTGGCATCAGCTAAGAATACGGGCACACCAATACGTGAAAAACTTTCTGCCAATACTTTTAAGGTGACAGTCTTACCAGTACCTGTCGCACCCGCAATCAAACCATGACGGTTCGCGAACTGTGAATGTAAGACAACATCTTGTTGAGTATTGGTGGTTTTTTTAGCGATGACAATTGGTGTGCCCATAGCGATACCTTTTTATATTTTCAATTATTCATTTTTATGCGTATGCAGTTGTTTTAGCGCATTTTCTATATCTTGGATTAAATCTTGAGGATGTTCCAGTCCTATACAAAAACGAACCAGTAAACCTTGTTGCAAATGTGTATTTTCTAATTTGCGCATGTCTTTTAAGTTATACAACATCACCAGGCTCACAGGGCCACCCCAACTGAATCCAAGCTTAAATAATTGTAGTTGATCGCAGAAATAACGGATATCAGCAAGTGTATATTGAGGATTGAAAATAACGCTCACAAGTCCAGCACTTTGCTCAGTTAAACAAATATCTCTCCAGTAATGATGGCCAGCTGATTCTGAATCAGCTGGATGCAACACTTGCACAAACTCATTCTGTTGTTTTAGCCAATCAAGAAGTTGAAGCGCAGACTCTGATTGAGTTTCATAACGAATTTTCATCGATGCCAAACTACGTTGAATTTGTGCAACATCATCGCCAGAGACAGAAACACCTTGTAAGGCATGCATTTTAAATAATTGGTGATGCAGCTTCTTGTCACGCGTCACAATAGATCCCATGAGAATGTCACCGCCACCACTTGGGTATTTCGTTAAGGCGTGCACAGTCATATCAACACTTAAATGTTGTTGACCAAAATCAAATGCATTAAAGGCTAGCCCAGCCGCCCAAGTGTTATCGAGGGCAGTCAAAATATGCTGAGATTTTGCTTTTAAAACCAATCCCTCTAGGTCAGGAAATTCTAAGGTGACTGAACCAGCTGCTTCGAGCCAGATGAGTTTGGCTTGAGCAGTGGGTCGAAAACTATCAACGTCTATTGGGTTGTAAATTTTGACTTGGATGCCGTAACGAGATTCTAGGTTAAGCAAATGTTCCATGTTGGGACCATAAATATTGTCTGATACCCAAACCTCATCACCCTGAGCTAAAAAACAGGAATTAACTAAATTAATTGCAGACAATCCACTTGGTGCAAGTAAGCAGAATTCACCGCCTTCTATTTGTGCAATGTTATCGGCAAGTGTGAATGTAGTGGGTGTGCCATGTGTGCCATAGCTATAATCATAGTCATCTGTCCAATGACGATTAAATAAAGCGTCTGTATTTTTAAAAATAATCGTAGACGCACGATAAGTAGGAGGTTGTACGCTAGAGATAAGCTGTGGGGCTTTACGAGGTGCATGGATCAGATGGGTTTGTGGATTTTTCTTCACAGCTCAGCTCAAAATTAAAAACAGAATAAGCATTAGCAAAACATAATATTCGGGTTAAACAAAGCAATGATTTGTTTAAAAATAATAAAATTTCATCGGGTTGGCTTCATTTTTGCAAAGTTAAAGTACTTATATAATAAAGATCAGGAAAATCTGAATGAAAAATTTAAAAGTTCATTATTTTCAGCATATTGCAGGTGATGGTTTTGGCAGTTGCTATGAGTATTTAATAGCTAAAGGCGCACAATTAAGTGCAACAGAATTCTTTGCACTTCCTGTAGATCGATCATTAGATATTGAAGCATTACCTTTAATAAAGGATGTAGATCTGTTGATCATCATGGGAGGTACGATGAGTGTTAATGATGAAGCTAACTTTCCATGGTTAACGGTGGAAAAAAGGTGGTTAAGACGATATTTATCACAAGGAAAGCCAGCCATAGGGCTGTGTTTGGGTGGTCAGCTCATTGCGAATGCTTTAGGGGCAAATGTGAGTCGTAATTCAGAACAAGAGTTAGGGTGGTTTGAAGTCAGTCGAAGTCATACAGTCAATGGTGAATATTTTTGTGTGCCAGAAAAACTTACCGTGATGCACTGGCATAGTGAAACCTTTGAAATACCGAAAGGGGGGGTACGCCTACTTGAGAACAAAGTATGTGCAAATCAAATGTATCAAATCGGGCGTAATGTACTTGGTTTTCAATTTCATCCAGAAATAACCCCGCAAGTCTTGCAATCTTTTATTGATAATGAGGAGCATGATCACACCTTTAGAGGATCTTTTGTACAACCATTAGAGCTGCTCAGAAAAAGTAAAACAACACAGTTTAAACCAGGCAACCAATTTTTAAATGATGCAATTGACTATGTTCTAAGTGCATAAAGTGCTGCTTTCGTATACCAGTAAATAGATATTTCATAAGGGCTATGTTTAAAATAAATCGCCAAATAGGTTTGCTTAACAGTTAAACAATCGTTATAATGGGCGACCCTTAAATATTGAGGGCTAAACAACGCTGAATGTTGTTTAGGTCGTTACAGTCGTGGCATCGATCATGACCTTAGTGATTTTCACTGCCTTTGACACTCGCCTTGTTTTGAATAGGGGGAGATGCGTCATGGGTGATTCTTTATATATTTTGGCTTGGAGTTTACTGGTATGTCTAACCAGAGAATCCGTATCCGTTTGAAGTCTTTTGATCATCGTCTAATTGATCAATCTTCTCAAGAGATCGTAGAAACAGCAAAACGTACTGGCGCACAAGTTTGTGGTCCAATCCCGATGCCAACTCGCATCGAACGTTTTAACGTTCTAACATCACCGCACGTTAACAAAGACGCGCGTGATCAGTATGAAATCCGTACTTACAAGCGTTTGATCGATATCGTTCAGCCTACAGATAAAACTGTTGACGCGTTGATGAAGTTGGATCTTGCAGCTGGTGTTGATGTTCAGATCGCATTGGGTTAAGGCTTTCGGTTAATTAACGTTTTAAGTTAATTAAGCCGCTTTTTTAGAGGTTTATGCACATGGCTATTGGTTTAGTCGGTCGCAAGTGCGGTATGACTCGTATCTTTACAGATGCTGGTGTTTCTGTACCTGTTACAGTGATTGAGGTTGATCCTAACCGCATCACTCAAATCAAAACGCTTGAAACTGATGGTTATCAAGCGATTCAAATCACTACTGGTGAACGTCGCGAATCTCGCGTAACTAACCCTCAGAAAGGTCACTTCGCTAAAGCGGGTGTTGCTGCTGGTCGTTTAGTTCAAGAATTCCGCGTTTCAGAAGCTGAGCTTGAAGGTCGTGAAGTTGGTGGTTCTCTTACTGTTGAGTTGTTCACAGTTGGTCAAATTGTTGACGTAACTGGTACTTCTAAAGGTAAAGGTTTCCAAGGTGGTGTTAAGCGTTGGAACTTCCGTACGCAAGATGCTACTCACGGTAACTCAGTTTCTCACCGTGTTTTAGGTTCTACAGGTCAAAACCAGACTCCTGGTCGCGTGTTCAAAGGCAAAAAAATGGCTGGCCATTTAGGTGCTGAACGTGTAACTACACAGGGTCTTGAGATCGTTGCTATCGATACTGAACGTTCAGTTCTAGTAGTTAAGGGTGCAGTCCCTGGTGCTACTGGTGGTGACGTTACTGTTCGTCCTACGATCAAGGCTTGAGGGGAAATATTGTGAATTTAAATACTGTTTCCGGCTCTGCTGTTGAATTGTCTGAAGTTGCTTTCGGGCGTGAGTTTAATGAAGCTCTTGTGCACCAAGTTGTTACAGCTTATTTAGCTGGTGGTCGTCAGGGTTCTAAAGCTCAAAAATCACGTGGTGATGTATCTGGCGGTGGTAAAAAACCATTCCGTCAAAAAGGTACTGGCCGCGCACGTGCTGGTTCTATTCGTAGCCCAATCTGGGTTGGCGGTGGTAAAACTTTTGCTGCTCGTCCACAAGACTGGTCTCAAAAAGTAAACCGTAAAATGTATCGCGGTGCTATGCAATGCATCCTAGCTGAACTTGTTCGTCAAGATCGCTTAGTTTTAGTGGAAGAGTTTGCTGTTGCTGCTCCAAAAACTAAAGAATTGCTTGCAAAACTTAACGACTTAAATGCGACTCGCGCTTTGATCGTTACAGATGCTGTTGATGAGAACTTGTATCTTGCTGCTCGTAACATTCCACATGTAGATGTGGTTGATGCTGCTGCAATCGATCCTGTTAGCTTGATTGCGTTTGACAAAGTTGTTATGTCTGTAGCTGCTGCTAAGAAAATTGAGGTAGAACTCGGATGAACAACGAACGTATCTATCAAGTCCTACAAGGACCTGTATTCTCAGAAAAAGCTCAAGTTTTAGGTGAGACTGCTGGTGTTCAAGTTTTTAAAGTTGCGATCAACGCAAACAAACTTGAAATCAAAAAAGCAGTTGAACAATTGTTTGGTGTAGAAGTTGTTAAAGTTAACACGACTATCACTAAAGGTAAGACTAAACGCTTTGGTAAAACATTAGGACGTCGTTCTGATGTTAAAAAAGCATACGTCACCCTGAAAGCTGGCCAAGATGTTGAAATGGCTGACTTGGGCGATACCGCTGAAAGCACAGCGGAATAAGGACGAGAATTATGCCTATTCAAAAATGTAAGCCAACGTCTCCAGGACGTCGCTTTGTAGAGAAAGTCGTTCACGACCATCTTCACAAAGGCGCTCCGTATGCTCCGTTGGTTGAAGCTAAAAAACGTACTGGTGGTCGTAATAATAACGGTCACATCACGACTCGTCACGTAGGTGGCGGTCATAAGCAGAACTACCGTATTGTTGACTTCAAACGTAACAAAGATGGTATTCCTGCAACTGTAGAGCGTATCGAATACGATCCTAACCGTACTGCACACATTGCACTTGTATTGTATGCTGATGGTGAGCGTCGTTATATCATCGCTCCTAAAGGCCTTCGCGCTGGTGATAAAGTACAGTCTGGTAACGATGCTCCAATTCGTCCAGGTAACTGCTTACCACTTCGCAACATGCCTATCGGTTCTACTCTTCACAACATCGAACTTAAAATCGGTAAAGGCGCGCAACTCGCTCGTTCAGCTGGTACTTCAGTTCAGTTGTTGGGTCGTGACGGTTCTTACGCTATTGTTCGTCTACGTTCAGGCGAGATGCGTAAAATTCACGTTGAATGCCGTGCAGTTCTTGGTGAAGTTTCTAACCAAGAAAGCAACCTTCGTTCACTCGGTAAAGCTGGTGCAGCTCGCTGGCGTGGTGTTCGTCCTACCGTTCGTGGTATGGCGATGAACCCAGTTGACCATCCACATGGTGGTGGTGAAGGGCGTAACAAAGGTATTCAACCTGTAAGCCCATGGGGTCAAAAAGCTAAAGGGTACAAAACACGTACCAATAAGCGTACGACTAAGATGATCATTCGCGACCGTCGCGTTAAGTAACAAGTAAAGGAATCTGACAATGCCTCGTTCTCTGAAAAAAGGCCCATTCGTCGATGCGCACTTGTTCGCTAAGGTTGAAGCGGCTATCGCGGCTAATAACCGTAAGCCGATCAAAACTTGGTCGCGTCGTTCGATGATCCTCCCGGATTTTGTTGGTTTAACAATTTCTGTCCATAATGGCCGTAACCATGTTCCAGTGATTGTATCTGAACATATGGTTGGTCATAAACTCGGTGAATTCGCGCCAACTCGTACCTATCGTGGTCACGGTGTTGACAAGAAGTCTAAACGTTAAGGTGCTATGATGGAAGTTACTGCTAAATTACGCGGTGCCGCTATCTCGGCACAAAAAACTCGTTTAGTTGCAGATTTAATCCGTGGCAAATCAGTTGCTCACGCGCTTAACATCTTAAACTTCAGCAACAAAAAAGCTGCAGTTTTAGTTAAAAAAGCTTTGGAATCTGCGATTGCTAACGCTGAACACAATAACAGTTTAGATGTAGACGACCTTAAAGTTTCTACGATCTACGTTGATGAAGGCACTAGCCTGAAACGTATTTTGCCACGTGCTAAAGGCCGTGCAGATCGTATTACTAAGCGTACTTGTCACATCACCGTTAAGGTAGGGGTTTGATATGGGTCAGAAGGTTCATCCAATCGGTATCCGCCTAGGTGTTGTGAAACGTCATAACGCTAACTGGTACGCGAGTCCGAAACAATATGCTGAATACTTGCTTAAAGATCTTCAAGTTCGTGAGTTTTTGAACAAAAAACTTAAGAATGCGATGGTGAGCAATATTCTTATCGAACGTCCTACTGGCGCTGCTAAAGTTACTATTAGCACTGCTCGTCCTGGTATCGTAATCGGTAAAAAAGGCGAAGACATTGAGAAATTACAACGCGAATTAACATCTATTATGGGTGTTCCTGCGCAAGTAAGCATCAACGAAATCGATCGCCCAGACTTAGACGCTCGTCTAGTTGGTGAAGCTATCGCTTCTCAATTAGAAAAACGTGTAATGTTCCGTCGTGCTATGAAGCGTGCGGTTCAGAACTCTATGCGTTCTGGTGCTAAAGGTATTAAAGTTGAAGTTTCTGGTCGTCTTGGTGGTGCAGAGATTGCTCGTACTGAGTGGTATCGTGAAGGTCGTGTGCCTTTGCATACACTTCGTGCTGACATCGACTACACTTCAGTACGTGCTGAAACTACTTACGGTACGATCGGCGTTAAAGTGTGGATTTTCCGTGGTGAGATCTTAGGTGGCATGAAACAAGTCATGAACCCTGCTCCTGCTGAAGATCGTCCAGCTAAACGCGGTCGCGGTCGTGGTGAAGGTCAAGAGCGTCGTGGTCGTCGCAATGATCGTTCTGCTGAAAAAGGAGAATAAACCATGTTGCAACCTAAACGTACAAAATTCCGTAAAGTGCAGAAAGGCCGTAACACTGGTCTAGCTCACCGCGGTAGCACTGTATCTTTTGGTACAATCGCTCTTAAATCAATTGAACGTGGTCAAATGACTGCGCGTCAAATTGAAGCAGCGCGTCGTACAATCAGCCGTCGTATTAAACGTGGTGGTAAAATCTTTATCCGTGTTTTCCCAGACAAACCAATTACCTCTAAGCCTCTTGAAGTGCGTATGGGTAAAGGTAAAGGTTCGGTGGAATACTGGGTTTGTCAAATCAAACCAGGTAAAGTCTTGTACGAAATTGATGGTGTTAACGAAGAATTGGCTACAGAAGCTTTCAAGCTTGCTGCTGCTAAACTACCGTTTAAAACCACTATCGTGACTCGGACGGTAATGTAATGAATATTAAAGATCTACGTGAAAAGTCGGTAGAAGAATTGACAGCTTTGCTTGATGAGCAACAGTTGAACCAATTCCGTCTTCGCATGGCGAAATCAACTGGTCAATTGGGTAAATCGCATGAAGTTGCGCTTACTCGTAAGACAATTGCTCGCATCAAGACCCTCCTTACCGAAAAACAGGAGAACGCACAATGAGTGAGCAAACAGTTCGCACGTTAACAGGTAAAGTAGTAAGCGACAAGATGGATAAGTCTATCGTTGTTCTTATCGAACGCCGCGTTCAACATCCGTTGTATGGCAAATCGATTCGCCGTTCAACAAAATTACACGCTCATGATGAGAACAACACTGCTAAAGCTGGCGACGTTGTAACCATTAAAGAATGCCGCCCAATGTCTAAAACTAAGTCATGGACTTTAGTTGAAGTAATTGAAGCTGCAGCTGAGTAATTAACGTTCTTGTTGCATCATCGGTCAATTTCGAGTACTCTTTGAGCCTTTCGAAAATGTGACCGGTGATGCTCGGTTTTGGAGTAGGGCAATGATTCAGACCGAAAGTATGCTCGACGTAGCAGACAACAGTGGTGCTCGCCGCGTACAATGTATCAAAGTACTAGGTGGTTCACATCGTCGTTATGCTTCTGTTGGCGACATTATTAAAGTTACTGTAAAAGAAGCAATTCCACGTGGCCGTGTTAAAAAAGGTGACGTGATGAATGCAGTTGTTGTACGTACAAAATTCGGCATTCGTCGTCCAGACGGTTCTGTGATCCGTTTTGATGACAACGCTGCTGTTATTTTAAACAACAACAAAGCTCCGATTGCTACTCGTATTTTCGGACCAGTGACTCGTGAACTTCGTACTGAACAGTTCATGAAAATCATTTCATTGGCTCCTGAAGTTCTATAATAGAGGCAATCATGGCTAAGATTAAAAAAGGCGATCAAGTAATTGTGATCGCAGGTAAAGAAAAAGGCAAACAGGGTTCTGTTTTGTCTGTTTCGAATGACCGTGTTCTTGTTGAAGGCTTGAATTTGGTTAAGAAGCATCAAAAGCCTAATCGTGCAACAGGTGCTGAAGGCGCTGTCGTTACACAAGAAGCTTCGCTTCATATCTCTAACGTGGCAATTTTTAATGCTACAACCCAAAAGGCTGACCGTGTTGGTTACCAAGTAGTAGAAGGCGTGAAAACTCGCGTATTCAAATCTAATGGTGAATCAGTGGCGGTAGCGAAGTAATAGGTTGAATTAGGCTATGGCCAGACTTAAAACACGTTATAACGACGAACTTAAAGCTCAATTGTTAGAAACTTTGGGCGTTAAGAATGTGATGGAAATTCCACGCATCACAAAAATTACCATCAACATGGGTGTTGGTGCTGCTTCTGCTGACAAGAAATTGTTAGATGGCGCTCTTTCAGATATGCAAGCAATTGCTGGTCAAAAACCAGTTCTTACATTAGCTCGCAAATCTATCGCTGGTTTCAAAATCCGTGATGGTTGGCCGATTGGTTGTAAAGTGACTTTACGCGGCGAACGTATGTACGAATTCTTAGACCGTTTGATCTCTATCGCGATCCCTCGTATTCGTGACTTCCGCGGTTTTTCTGCGAAATCATTTGATGGTCGTGGTAACTATTCAATGGGTTTAAAGGAACAAATCATGTTCCCTGAAATCGACTTTGATAAGATTGATCGTATTCGTGGTATGGATATTACTATTACTACGACTGCTCGCACCGATGACGAAGGCCGTGCGCTTATGCGTGCATTCGGCTTCCCGTTCAAATAAGAGGTCGATATGGCTAAGAAAGGTATGATTAATCGCGAATTGAAACGCGAAGCTACTGTTGCTAAATACGCTGCAAAACGCGCTGAATTAAAGGCGATTATTGCAAACGTAAATGCGAGCGACGAAGAGCGTTTCGAAGCGATGATGAAATTTCAAGCATTACCACGTAATGCGTCTCCAGTACGTCTTCGTAACCGTTGTGGTTTAACTGGTCGTCCTCATGGTTACTTCCGTAAGTTCGGTCTAAGCCGTAACAAATTACGTGAAACAGTAATGCAAGGTGATGTACCGGGCGTTGTTAAGGCAAGCTGGTAAGGAGCGACTATAAATGAGTATGCAAGATACCGTTGCCGACATGCTAACACGTGTTCGTAACGCACAAATGGCGAAGAAACAAACTGTTTCTATGCCTAACTCTAAGTTGAAGGTTGCTATTGCAAACGTTCTTCAACAAGAGGGTTATATCGCTGATGTAGCGGTTGCTGAAAACGAAGGCAAACCTACGTTAACGATTACTTTAAAATATTTCGAAGGCAAACCAGTTATCGAAACTGTGAAACGCGTAAGCCGTCCAGGTCTACGTCAATATCGCGGTAAAGATGCACTTCCAAGCGTTAAGCAAGGTTTAGGTATTGCAATTGTTTCTACAAGCAAAGGCATCATGACTGATCGCGCTGCACGTGCTGCAGGTATCGGTGGTGAAGTTGTTGCTTTTGTTTCTTAATAGGTGATTCCTCATGTCTCGTGTGGCTAAAGCCCCAGTAACTGTACCTAACGGTGTAACAGTTACTCAGAACGGCCGGCAGGTCGAAGTGAAAGGCAGCAAAGGTACATTGTCTTTCAACCTGCATGCGCTGGTCGAGCTTAATCAGGAAGAAGGTACACTTCAGATTGCTCCTAAAACAGAGTCGAAAGACGCTTGGATGCAAGCTGGTACTGCTCGCGCTATGCTTAACAACCTTGTGAAAGGTGTAAGCGAAGGTTTCGAACGTAAGTTACAGTTAATTGGTGTTGGTTATAAAGCTGCTGTTAAAGGTGATACTGTTCATCTTAACTTAGGTTTTTCTCACCCAGTTGATTATAAACTTCCTGAAGGTGTAACTGCTGAAACTCCAACTGCTACTGAAATCGTTTTGAAATCAGCAAGCAAACATATGTTGGGTCAAGTAGCTGCAGATATCCGTGGATACCGTCCACCAGAGCCGTATAAAGGTAAAGGTGTTCGTTATTCGGATGAAGTTGTTCTTCGTAAAGAAGCTAAGAAGAAATAAGGCGCGAGGTTCTTATGAACGAAAAGAAACAAACCCGTTTGCGTCGTGCGAAAAGCACACGCTTGCACATCCGTGCATTGGGTGCGACTCGTTTGTGTGTAAACCGCACTCCGCGTCACATCTATGCTCAAGTTATCTCAGCAGATGGTGGCAAAGTTTTAGCGCAAGCTTCAACTTTAGATGCTACTTTACGTGCTGGTTCAACTGGTAACGTTGATGCTGCAACTAAAGTAGGTGCTTTAATCGCAGAGCGTGCTAAGGCAGCTGGCGTAACTAAAGTTGCATTTGACCGTTCTGGTTTCAAATATCATGGTCGTATCAAAGCCTTGGCTGATGCTGCTCGTGAAAACGGCTTGGAGTTCTAATCATGGCTAAAGTTGAACAAAACGAAGGTCTTGTTGAAAAGCTGGTTGCCGTTGATCGTGTAGCCAAAGTTGTTAAGGGTGGTCGTATCTTCTCTTTCACAGCATTAACAGTTGTGGGCGATGGTAATGGTCGCGTAGGTTTTGGTCGTGGTAAAGCACGTGAGGTTCCAGCTGCTATTTCTAAAGCACTTGAAGCTGCTCGTCGCAACATGATCACTGTTGATCTTGCAGGTACTACTCTGCAACACCCTGTGAATGCTCGTCATGGTGCAAGCCGTGTTTACATGCAACCTGCCTCTGAAGGTACTGGCGTAATTGCTGGTGGCGCAATGCGTGCCGTTCTAGAAGCAGCTGGTGTACACAACGTACTTGCTAAATGTTATGGTTCTACTAACGCTGCTAACGTAGTAAACGCAACTTTCAAAGGTTTGCGTGATATGACTTCTCCTGAGAAGGTTGCTGCGAAACGTGGTCTTTCAGTAGAACAAATTCAAGGGTAATCAATCATGAAAACGATTAAAGTTACCCAGACTAAATCTTCATCGCATCGCTTGAAAAATCACAAGCTTAGCCTTAAAGGTTTAGGTCTGCGTCGTATTGGTCATACTGTTGAAGTGCAAGACACGCCTTCTAACCGTGGTATGATCAACCAAGTCTACTATATGGTTAGTGTAGAGGAATAAGCCATGACTCTGCGTTTAAATACAATTGCGCCTGCAGAAGGTGCTAAGCGTGATAACCTTCGTCTAGGCCGTGGTATCGGTTCTGGCGTTGGTAAGACTGGTGGCCGTGGTGTCAAAGGTCAAAACTCACGTAAGAGCGGTGGTACACGTCCTGGTTTCGAAGGCGGTCAAACTGCGTTATATCGTCGTTTGCCTAAATTCGGTTTCACTAGCCAATTGGCATTGAAAACTGCTGAAGTACGTTTGTCTGAACTTGCAAAAGTTGAAGGCGATATCGTTACTTTGGAAACTTTGAAAGCGGCAAACGTTGTACGTAAAGATATGATTCGTGCTCGTATTGTTCTTTCTGGTGAAATCACTCGTGCGTTCACTGTTCAAGGTGTTGCATTGACTAAAGGCGCTAAAGCTGCTGTTGAAGCTGCTGGCGGTAAAGTCGAGGAGTAATCGCGAGTGTCTATGTCTCCTAGTTCTACAGGTCATGTTCACATGATGAAGGGGCAACCATTTCACGTGAAGTACCGTGAAATCATTCAACGTTTGTTATTTTTGGTAGCTGCGTTGGTTGTCTTTCGACTAGGAGCGCATATTCCGCTGCCAGGTATTGATAATGTCGCTTTAGAACGTTTTTTCCAAGCCAATGAGGGTACATTCCTCGGCCTGTTTAATATGTTTTCTGGCGGGGCATTGGAACGAATGTCCATTCTTGCGTTAGGGATTATGCCGTACATTTCTGCATCTATTATTGTGCAGTTGATGTCATCGGTAGTCCCATCGCTAGAAGCATTAAAGAAAGAGGGCGAGCAGGGCAAACGTAAGATTAACCAATATACTCGCTACGGCACCTTATTTCTTGCTTTGGTGCAAGGTATTGGGATGTGTGCAGGACTCATTAGTCAAGGAATTACCTTTACTTCTGGTCTTGCTTTTTACATTCCAGCGCTAACTTCTTTAGTTGCGGGTACCATGTTCCTCATGTGGTTAGGAGAGCAAATTACCGAACGTGGTGTTGGTAATGGTATCTCGATGATCATTTTTGCAGGGATTGTTGCTGGTTTGCCAAGCATGGTCGTACAGTCATTTACCCTTGTGGAAAATGGTCAGTCCAGCCTAATTGGTATAGCAGTTTTTGGTTTATTATCTTTGGCTGTTTTGGCAGCTATTGTGTTTATTGAAAAGGCACAACGTCGTATACCTGTTAACTATGCTCAAAAGCAGCAAGGTCGTCGAGTATTTACTGCACAACAGACGCATTTGCCATTGAAAATTAACATGGCAGGGGTGATTCCAGCAATTTTCGCTAGTTCGTTATTGTTGTTCCCTGCGAGTTTAGGTCAATGGTTAGGTAGTTCTGATCCTAGTGCAGGAATTGTAAAGCGTACACTACAAGATTTGGCATTAGTTTTGTCGCCTGGACAACCGTTGTATTTGGTGCTTTTCGGTGCGCTCATTATATTCTTCTGTTACTTCTATACGGCATTAGTATTCAGTCCTAAAGAAGTTTCTGAAAATTTAAAGCGTAGTGGAGCTTATGTACCTGGTATTCGCCCAGGTGAGCAAACTGCTCGTTATTTAGATCATATTCTTAGTCGTTTGACTTTTATTGGCGCAATCTATATTACAGTTGTGTGTTTAATGCCGATGGTACTGCAAAGTTCATTTGGTATTCCTTTCCACCTTGGTGGTACATCATTGTTAATCGTGGTTGTTGTTGTGATGGACTTTATGGCTCAGCTACAAGCTCATCTCACATCACGTCAGTATGATAATCAGACGCTAATGAGTAAAACGACTGCTCATCCTAAGGGATAAGCGCACTTAGAAGGTTTCGTTATGAAAGTTCAAGCTTCTGTAAAGAAAATTTGTGGTAGCTGTAAAGTTATCCGTCGTAATGGGGTTATTCGCGTAATTTGCAGCGCAGAACCTCGTCATAAGCAGCGTCAAGGTTAATCTGATCAAGACCTGTTGATTTCAGTAGGCTAATTAGGTTATTATCCGCCCCTCAAGATTTTGTCGGGCGGTTGATTATCTTTGCTGCCTTTTTGGAGAAAATGAATGGCTCGTATTGCCGGTGTAAACATTCCGGATAACAAGCATGCTGTTATCTCTCTTACGTATATCTTTGGTATTGGCCGTCACACTGCTAAGAACATCTTAGCTGCTGTTGGTATCGCTACTACTACTAAGATTCGTGAATTAGATGATGCTCAGCTTGATGCGATTCGTGCAGAAGTTACTAAGGTTCCTACCGAAGGTGATTTACGTCGCGAAATTTCCATGAACATCAAACGTTTAATGGATTTAGGCTGCTACCGCGGTCTTCGTCATCGTCGCAGCTTGCCTGTCCGCGGACAACGCACCAAAACTAACGCACGTACCCGTAAAGGTCCGCGCAAACCGATTAAGAAATAAGATTTCTGGAAGCTAAAAGATGGCTAAAGATACACGCGCACGCAAGAAGGTCACTCGTACCGTCTCTGAAGGTGTTGCACACATTCACGCTTCTTTTAATAACACCATTGTGACTATTACCGATCGTCAAGGTAATGCACTGGCTTGGGCCACTTCAGGTGGACAAGGCTTCCGTGGATCACGTAAATCAACTCCGTTCGCTGCTCAGGTAGCTGCTGAAGTTGCTGGTAAAGCAGCTTTGGACTACGGTTTGAAAAACTTGGATGTCCTTGTTAAAGGTCCTGGTCCAGGTCGTGAATCTGCGGTTCGTGCTTTAGGTGCAGTGGGTTATAAAATTAATAGCATTACCGATGTGACTCCAATCCCGCACAACGGTTGCCGTCCACCTAAAAAACGTCGCGTCTAAGGAGAATCATTCATGGCTCGTTATATTGGTCCAAAATGCAAACTCTCTCGCCGCGAAGGGACAGACCTGCAACTTAAATCAGGCGTTAAACCGTTTGATGTTAAAACTAAAAAACATGCTAAAGCTCCTGGCCAACATGGCGGGGCTCGTGGCAGCAAACAATCTGAGTATTCACTACAATTACGTGAAAAACAAAAAGTACGTCGTATGTACGGTGTTTTAGAGCGTCAATTTAGTAACTACTATAAAGAAGCTGCTCGTGTTAAAGGCGCAACAGGTGAAAACTTGTTGAAATTGCTTGAAAGCCGTCTTGATAACGTCGTTTATCGTATGGGCTTTGGTTCTACACGTGCAGAAGCTCGTCAGCTTGTATCTCACCGTTCAATCACTTTAAATGGTCGTCGCGTTAACATCGCTTCAATCCAAGTTAAAGCTGGTGACGTGATTGCAGTACACGAGAGCTCTAAACAACAATTACGTATTAAAAACGCAATTGAATTAGCTGCTCAACGTGGTACTCCTTCTTGGATGGAAATTGATTCATCTAAGTTAGAAGGTACATTCAAATCTGCACCTGATCGTTCTGATTTACCTGCTGAAATCAACGAAAGCTTGATTGTTGAATTGTATTCTAAATAATCCTTGAGGTAGCAATAATGACGCGTACTGCAAACGAGTTTCTCACTCCGCAAGCGATCAAGGTCGAAGCGGCAAGCGGGACCTCGGCAAAAGTGATTCTAGAACCATTAGAGCGTGGCTTTGGCCATACTCTAGGTAATGCTTTACGTCGCATTCTTTTATCTTCTTTACCTGGCGCTGCTGTGGTAGAAGTTGAAATCGAAGGCGTCGAGCACGAGTACAGTACTTTAGAAGGCTTGCAGCAGGACATCGTCGAGCTCTTGCTGAACCTTAAAGGATTGTCTATTAAGCTGTTCGATCAAAATGAAGCATATTTAACATTAGAGAAACAAGGGGCAGGTGACGTAACTGCAGCTGACCTTCGTTTACCTCATAATGTTGAAGTGATCAACCCAGAACACTTGATCGGCACATTAAGTGCTTCAGGCTCATTAAAAATGCGCTTGAAAGTTGTTCAAGGTCGTGGTTATGAAACTTCTGATTCACGCTTCCCTGAAGGCGAAACTCGCCCAGTGGGTCGTTTACAATTAGATGCTTCTTATAGCCCAATCAAACGTGTTTCTTACACAGTGGAAAACGCTCGTGTTGAACAACGTACAGATCTTGACAAGTTGGTCATTGATCTTGAAACAAATGGTACTGTAGATCCAGAAGAAGCAATCCGTAAAGCGGCAACAATCTTGCAACAACAAATTGCAATTTTTGTTGATCTTCAGAAAGATCAAGCTCCAGTTGCTCAAGAACCTCGTGAAGAAGTTGATCCAATCTTGCTTCGTCCAGTAGATGATCTAGAGCTTACTGTTCGTTCTGCTAACTGTTTGAAAGCAGAAAATATTTACTACATCGGTGATCTTGTTCAACGTACTGAAGTTGAGTTGCTTAAAACTCCTAACTTAGGTAAAAAATCGTTGACTGAGATTAAAGATGTTCTGGCATCGAAAGCTTTGCAATTGGGCATGCGTTTAGAGAACTGGCCACCGGCTAGCCTCCGTATGGACGATCGCTTTGCTTATCGTAGCCGTTAATTAAGTAGGACTATCACCATGCGTCATCGTAATAGTGGTGTGAAATTAGGCCGTACAAGCAGTCATCGTAAAGCGATGTTCCAAAACATGGCTAATTCTTTGTTCGAACATGAGTTAATTAAAACTACTGTTCCTAAAGCGAAAGAATTACGTCGTGTTGCTGAGCCTTTAATCACTTTAGCTAAAGTCGATTCTGTAGCAAACCGTCGTTTAGCGTTTGCTCGTACTCGTTCAGCTGCAACTGTAGGTAAATTATTTACAGTTCTTGGCCCTCGTTACAAAGAACGTAACGGCGGCTATCTACGTGTTCTTAAAGCGGGCTTCCGTGCAGGTGATGCTGCACCGATGGCTTACGTTGAGCTAGTAGATCGCGAAGTTAAATAATTTCGCAAGAACGACAGTTGTTGTTCAAAAAAAGACCAGCTTTTAGCTGGTCTTTTTTTATGGGTATTGTTAGACAATATATTTTATTGACCCAAATTGACATGAAAAAAACAATAAATATTTAAAACTGACATTGTGTATTGTCAGAATTGTGTTTTAATAAAATTGTTCATATAAGAGGTTATAAAAAGAAATGGAAAAGCAAGTTGATATTCTCATTGTTGGCGCTGGTATCTCTGGAATAGGTATTGCAGCTCATTTATCAAAAAATAATCCAAATCGTCAATTTGATATTATTGAACGACGTGCGAGTTTTGGCGGTACTTGGGACCTATTTAAATACCCTGGAATTCGTTCTGATTCAGATATGTCGACCTTTGGTTTTAATTTTAAACCATGGCGTAATTCTAATGTACTTGCCGATGGCGAATCGATTAAAGGTTATATTGGTGAAGTTGTAGATGAATACAAATTAAAAGAAAAAATTCACTTTAATCATCGTGTAGTCGCTGCAAATTATGATTCTGCAACCAAAAAATGGCATGTTAAAATTGAAGATGCAAATCAAAAAACTCAAACTTGGATTGCTAATTTTGTTCTAGGTTGTACGGGTTATTATAATTATGATCAAGGCTTCCAGCCTGATTTTCCAAATCAGGAAGCATTCAAAGGACAACTGATTCACCCACAATTTTGGCCTGAAAACTTAGATTACACAGGTAAAAAAGTCGTGATTATTGGCAGTGGTGCGACAGCAATTACTTTAGTTCCTGCAATGGCAAAAGGTGGAGCTGGTCATGTGACCATGTTACAACGCTCGCCTACTTATATTGCTTCGATTCCTTCTATCGATTTTGTATATGATAAAACCCGTAAATTTATGTCAGAAGATATGGCGTATAAATTTACTCGTGCGCGTAATATCGGGATGCAACGTGGCATTTTTGCATTATCGAAAAAACAGCCACAGCTTGTTCGTAAATTACTTTTGAAATCGATTGAAATGCAATTAAAAGGCAAAGTGGATATGAAACACTTTACACCTAGCTATAATCCATGGGATCAACGTTTATGTGTTGTTCCTGATGGTGATCTTTTCAAAATTTTACGTACAGGTAAAGCCAGTGTTGAGACGGATGAAATTGATAAATTTACAGAATCGGGTATTCAATTAAAATCTGGTCAGCATTTGGATGCAGATATTATTGTTTCTGCAACCGGTTTGGAAATCCAAATTATGGGTGGTATTAAGGCGACTGTGGATCATAAACCTCTAAATACCAGCGAACATATGTTGTACAACGGTGTGATGGTAAGTGATGTACCAAACATGGCGATGGTGATCGGCTATGTGAATGCATCATGGACATTGAAGGTCGATGTGGTTGCGGATTATATATGCCGTTTATTCAAATATATGGACCAAAAGGGCTATGATGAAGTGATCGCGCCGACGGATCATTCAGCGATGTTAGAAGAAACAGTGATGGGTGAGATGAGTTCGGGCTATATTGCACGTGCAGCAGATCAACTACCAAAACAAGGTACCAAAGCACCTTGGATGGCGACCCATAACTATTTAGCAGATCGGAAAGAATTGAAAAATGCACGTTTTGATGATGGTATTTTAAAATTCCATAAGCGCACCGCAGAAGATAATCGTAAGCCTAAACTTGTATCTTAAGTAGCTATTCAATTAGTCCACGATAAAAAGGAGCCATAAGGTTCCTTCTTTATTTTGCAGAATTTATAGCGTACGTGAAATCAATTCTTTCATGATTTCATTGGTTCCTGCATAAATACGGTTTGCACGGTTATCGATATAAGCACGTGCAATTGGATATTCAAGCATAAACCCGTATCCACCATGAAGTTGTAAACATTCATCGACGACTTTTGAGAACATATCTGAAATTTTATATTTTGCAGCAGCGGCAGCATCAACCCCTAAATCACCATCAATTTGTAGCTCCATACAGCGATCCAAATAAGCACGACAGAAATCGATTTCCGTACGTAATTCAGCAAGCTTAAAACGAGTATTTTGGAAACTATTAATGGTCTTACCGAATGCTTTACGATCTTTCGTATATTGTACGGTATGAGCGAATGCCGCTTCAGCACCCGCTTGGCAAATAATCGCCACCAGCATACGTTCCCATGCCAGTTCTTTCATAAGCATAATGAAGCCCATGCCTTCCATACCAATGAGGTTTTCTTTTGGAACACGGACATTGTCAAAGAAGAGTTCACAAGTATCTTGCCCCTTCATACCAATCTTATTCAGCGGTTTACCTTTGGTAAATCCAGGACGGTTTGCCTCAACAATAAATAAGGAAAGATTCGCCGAACCTTTTTCATTATTGCCTGTTTTGCATACCACAATCGACATATCGCAAAGATAACCATTGGTGATAAAGATTTTGGAACCATTGATCACGTATTCATCGCCATCAAGCACAGCAGAAGTACGCACCGCTTGTAAATCCGATCCTGTACCGGGTTCGGTCATTGCAATTGACGTGACCACCTCGCCTGAAGCCATTTTAGGTAACCAATATTTTTTTTGCTCTTCATTGGCAAAGTTATTGAGGTAATTGGCAACGATATCTGAATGCAGAGAAAAACCTGTTGATGAGTCCATCGCATAAGCTTGTTCTTCAATCAAAATCATACTGTAAAGACGGTCTACACCGTAACCACCGTATTCTTCAGGCATCGTAGTACAAAGCAGCCCCATTTCACCTGCTTTATTCCAAAGGTCACGATCAACGTGTTGTTGCTCTTCGTATTTTGCAATATTTGGAACCACTTCTTTTTCATAGAATTTTCTAACAGTATCTCGGAATGCTTCATGTTCGGCATTAAAAAGTTTACGCGGTAACATATTATTAATTGGACGGATTGCACCTGATTGCATTGTTGTCATTTCCATGGCTGTTATTTGATTTCATTGAAGTTAAGCTATGGGCTAAATTCGATCAATGAGTTGAATGCTCAATTCATGGTTATCGATGATGTGTTTGGTCAATTCAGCTGAATCATAAACAAATGTATGTTGAATCCGTTAAAATGTTAATCTATCCAGTAGAATCAATTATCAACTAGGGGAATAAAATGTCAGATGAAATGACACTCGAAGAACGTAAAGTCATTTATCGTGCACGTCGTGGTTTAAAGGAAATTGATGTTTATTTTGATCCCTATGTCAAACAACACTATCTACAAGCAGATGCCAATGAGAAAGCCATGTTTGCAGAGTTAGTCGAACAAGAAGATCCAGATTTATTAGACTGGTTTATGGAAGTGTCAGCTCCACCACGTCCTGAGCTATTAGAATTTATTCATAAATTAAAAAAATATGTGCATGGTGAATGAACACTATGAATTGAAACACAGTCGTTTATCGATTGTGTTTAAACTTATTTTTTTGATGACTATCAGCGTAATACTTTATTTTGTGATCAACCTCGGTATTTGGTTAATCAGTATTGCTGTAATGTTGGTTGTTCTTCTTGGGTTTAATCAAAAGCCAAAACTCGTCAGATTAGAGCAACTTGATCGGGCAGAATGGTCATTAAAATTTGAAGGCCAAAGTAATATTACTCAGGTTAATCTTAGCCATTGTATCGACCATCATTTCTATATCGTGGTGTATTTTTCAAATCAAAAAATAAAAAATAGTGTGATTTGGCGCGATCAGTTAAATTTAATAGATTGGAAAAAATTAAAAACTCGAGCAAATTTGAATTAATTGTCTAACAATTTAGATTATTTAGAAATACTCAATAACCTTAAGATTCAATTTTTTAGCATATTTAATATTTAATCTTAATTCTCTTGTTTGACCAAATATCAATAAAATTTAATTGTTAGACAATATTTAGCCTGAAAGTTAAATAGTCTTGTACATTAAATACACCAACAGCTAAGTAAGGAATTTCAAATGTACGAAATTCAAATGTGGTTGTTTCTAGTGGTTGCTGCTGTTATGGCAATTATAATTGGAAGACTAGGAACTGTGCTGAAGGATCGGATTCATCAAACGCAAAAGCGTCGTCATCACACAAATAAACTCAGTTGAGTTTACCGTTTAATAAGTAGCAAGTGCCGAACCGTCGCTATGCTACTTTTTTTTGTCTTATTTTTCCCTTAATTTTGCCATAAAGCCAAATAAAATGAGAATCGGGTCAATTTTTTTAAAGCCGATCAATGACAAACTCTAAATATTAAGATTAGAGTAGTGTCTCTTTAATTCAGAATTTGCATCTGATATTTTAATGACCAAGGATGACATAAAATTATTATTAGAGGACAGGTAAATGTCTAAAGTCGATAAATTCAACAAAATAATACTTACAACTGCTTTAGCTGCTTCAGTACTTTCAGGTTGCTCATACGTTGTTAAATCAGGTGCTAATGTTGCCATTGGCTTTAGTGAAAAACATATTGTTCCTCCAATTCTTGCCATGAGTGATGCCGATATGGCATGTAATCAGGGCACAGCTTTGACACCTGCAATCATGGCAACAAAAGATATGGGGGCAGATCCAACACGGATGGCAGTTTTGCTTTATACCGCATCTGGCATGTGTGCTGAAAATAATGCTCTCAAAGCTGAATTACGCTACTTACGTGCTTCAAAAGCGGGACAAGTCTCTGAAGCACAAGATGCGCGTGTTGAACAAAAGCGTTGGGCTGCGATTGCATCAGAAAGACAATATGCAGGTTATCAGCTTTTTGCAGAGCGCTGGCAAGCAAAGTATAAATACACGTTAGGTGATTCATGCCCGACGATGAAAAAAGATTTAGATCAAACGGTTTACTTATTGGGAATGCTAAGTGGTTTACAGGCCATGACCAATGACATTAACTCGGGTGGTCAGGTCAATGTACCTAAAGATATCGCAGCCATTGTTGAACGAGGTATGACTTGCTTAGATAACACTAAATTTTGGGGCGCACCGAATGCGACTCGGGCTGTTATTTGGACTTTATTACCAGGAGCTGATGAAGGTAAACCTGATCCTTATGTCACTTTGAAACAATCGATGCAAATCGGCGAGCAAAAAGGGGTTCGTTTAGCACATGCTCTCTATGCTGTTGCTGCACAAGCCAGCGGTGATGATGCAAAAATTCGTGATGCATTCCGTTCTTATGCTGCTTCACGTGCGGAAGATAAACCTGTAAATCCTGAATTTAGACTGATTGATAGTATGGCAGGTCAAATGATTCAAGGGATTGCAGATCGTTACTGGACTGAAAATACGGGTGTACGTGCGGCAGATGATGGGATGACTCATTTTTGGGATGATCAAGGGTCATCTTCAAATGATGATCTATTTGATGGTACAGGTTTGGAAGTACCCGTGGAAGATTCAGGTAATTCAGAAGCACCTATAGAGGATGCTACTCAGGAGCAGGTTCCTGCGAAAGAGTAATGTTTAAGATGAAGATTTAGATAAGTTTAGCCTTCACAATAAAGATTTAGTGAGCTTTTCAGTTCATTGAGTTTAGGTAAAAACATTTCAATAGTAAAAGTATTGTTGACAATTTTTATACTGCAATAGAAAGATAGAAGAGCAATATATGCTCTTTTTTCTTTATGGAGTAGCATGATATGAAAGACCAAGCACTGGTCAAAAAGATTCTCTTCATTGCGATTTGTATGAGTTTTTCTGCATGTCTACAAGTGTTTCAAACGTATTTTATTTATTGGCGTCCTATTTTTTTTGAAGATATTTGGCGTTGGTGGACAGCACATTGGGTACATGTAGGGTGGATTCACTATGCCTTAAATATGTTGGCTTTCGCCTGCTTGCCTTTTATATTTCCACATTTTAAAAATCGATATGCAATCTCGCTTTTAATTTTATTGCCTCCACTGATCAGTCTAAGTTTTTACTTTTCTATTCCTCAAGTTGAGGCTTATGCAGGATTGTCTGGCGTTCTTCATGGATTGTATGGGGCTGCTGCCATTTATTTTTTACAGTTTAATTCAGAACGTAAATTTGCTTTATTGGTGATCTCTTTAGCCCTAGCAAAAATACTTTGGGAAAATTTTATGGGTTCCCTACAAACCAGTCAGTTAATAGGAAGTCCCGTACTGATTGAAGCACATTGGATTGGATTGGTTTGGGGCATCATTTTAGCGTTGTGCTATATGTTGTATGAAAAGCTGGTTATACATAAGAATCAGGCTAATCATTAAGCTAAGGAGTTTGTATTGATTGAGTTTTATTGTTATTACAAAACGAGTTTTATGATTTTAGATCAATTGTATTCATTTGATAAATTCAATGCCTCTCAGTCATAATGAAAACACTTTAAACAAATAATACTTAAAGATATTTAAGTGCTTAAATTGACATTAATTCTTGAAAATTGTGAAATCCAGTCATTTATTAAATATTCAAATTAGTTCAAATTCTAAAATAGGAATAAAGCGTGGCGATTAGGTAATGGATTTTACCTGACCCAAATTATAAAAGATGAGCTGTACAGGTGATGTATGGCAGACAATAAAAATGGAAGAACAATGCAACAGCCTACAAATAAGAGATCAGGTCTAGGTCTGCTTAGTTATATATGGACTGAGTGGATTTCAGCATTCACAATTTTACTTCTATTACTGCTCACACTCATTATTGGGACAGGTGAGATGATCCACGGGCAAATGTTGCGCTTGGGTGAGAATCTTTATGGTGACCCTAAAACAGGGATGCAATATTCTTTCTTACGTGCTGAGCCTGAAAAGCCGACTTGTGATCGTAATCCGAATATTGATCAACTCGTGCAAACGCAAATGCAGAGTAATGCCAATGATGAATTTGCCGATATTTTTGGTACAACATCTGAAGCAGATGTGCGTGCATCGGTATTGGCAGGTCAACAACTGTGTGAAGAAAAATATACGTTTTATGACAAGTCGATAAAGCATTTAGAACAGCATCCATCTATTCGTCCTTATCGAACGATGGAAACCACTTTCTTTGGTATTTTCCAGTTTGGTACAGACAATAAAGCATTGTTGCTGATTATCATGGTGGTTTTAGCCGCAATCACTGCGACTTTAAAAATTCATCACATTGGTCTGCGTGGTCCAAGTACCCGGATTGATTATCGTATCTATGCGATTGCAATGGTTCTAGGGAATGGTTTTTTAACCAGTTCTTCGATCAGTCAGTATTTATCGGTTATGAATTCAGGTGTGCCGCCCACTACAGAGATGTTTATCATTTACTGGTTGTGGATGATTCTCTTTAGCATTCTGACCTTAATTAGTCTTTATCAGCTGTTCCGTATTCCTGACACAGCCAAGTCTGGCGGTTCGATTGGTTTGGCATTTTTGGCTGTGCCTTTATATGCTTATATGGCAATTATTACGGGAATTAACTTTACCTTCCTTATGGATTATCCAATGGGGCAAGGGATCTATTTAGGTCAATTGGTTGAGTTCTCATCAATCTTCTTGAATCTTGCCTTATTCATTTGGGCAGGGATGTTGTTGAAGCAGACCCTGATTGTCGATAAATTCCTGAATATTCTGCGTCCATGGAATTTGGCACCAGAAACCTTAACATGGCTGATTCTATTGGCGGCAGCACTTCCAACAGCGTATACAGGTGCTTCGGGTATCTTCGTTATTGCTGCAGGTGCGATTATTTATAAAGAAGTTTGGAATGCAGGTGGACGCCGTCAGTTTGCATTAGCAACAGCTGCGATGTCGGGTTCCTTGGGTGTGGTATTACGTCCTTGTTTGTTGATTGTTGTGGTTGCCTCTTTAAATAAAGAAGTCACAACAGATTTACTTTATCAATATGGGATGTATGTTTTCTTACTCACGTCTACATTGTTCCTCGTAGTTTCGTTATTCTTTGCTGAGCAGAAATTCCGTATCGCATCGCCAAGTGAGGCATTGCCTCGTTCTGCGAAGGGATTGCTCGCAGTTGTTCCTTATGTGATCGTATTCTTGATTGTTTGGTTGTTCTACAAATACGCGCTGAATACAAACTTAAATGAATTTACTGCACCTGTCATGATGCCAATCATTCTATTGATTATGGTGCTATACGAAAAACTACGTCATGAACCAGCCCCATTGGCTGCTGTAGGGCATTGGGATACCCATCTTAGCCATAATTCAGTTGAGCAGGAAGCATCCAAAGCGCATGTTTCACCTTCAACCATTGCGGAGCAAGACAGCCCTAAAAACCCACAGCGTAAAGTGGGGTTCTGGAAGTCGATCCATATCTCTTCAAGTGAAACTGTCGGGCATATTGGAGCGTTAGTGATCCTGATGGCATTGTCTGTGAGTGTAGGTGGATACCTTGAGCGTATTGAGATCATGGAAATGTTCCCCACCAATATTGAGAATATTTACATCGTAATCACGTTAATTGTATTGGTGATGATCTTTGTGGGTATGATCATGGATCCGTTTGGTGCTGTAATTTTAATTTCAGCCACAGTAGCGCCTGTCGCCTATAAATACGGTATTGATCCGGTTCACTTCTGGATGATTGCATTGATTGGCTTTGAGCTTGGTTATGTTTCACCACCTGTAGCCCTGAATCATCTCCTTGCGAGGCAGTCAATCGGTGATGAAGAGGTTGCAGCTGCAGATGCTGAGGTACGTCATAAGTCGTTTTACTATAGATATGAACGTTGGATTTTACCGCTGATTGTTATGGCACCAGCGATGCTGATCATTGCCTACTTTCCTTATGTATTTAAATTATTTGGTTGGTATCACTAAAATTGATTGAAATGAACATATAACTAAAAAGCACCTTCGGGTGCTTTTTTCTGATGTGATTATTCTAGATCACAGACCAGAGCTTCATTGAATTTTAGCTCTTGGTTTTAGAAGGATTCAAGAGAATGCAAATAATGCAGATGCATTTTAAGTGTGATCTCAAATTAAATTATCCAGACTAAAGAATGAACGTTTCTCGATACCGATGTGAATTGAGTCTTTATGGGTTCTCAATCAGAACCCATACTACTTACAGTGAATTGAATAACAATAGGTTTTAGTTGCTTGCAATGAGCTGTTGTTCAAGAATTTGAATTTGCTCTTCTTTGAGTTTAATCAGTTCTTCAGCATTTTTTTCTTGTTCTGCTAATATCGTTTGCTGAGTTAAAAGCTGATCTTGAATATCTTCAAGCTTTGAAATTTCTTCTTTTGCTAAAGAAGGATTAGTAGGCACTTCATTTTTTAAAATAGATTCGTTGACTAAGGCTTTGGTATCTTCAACGATAGGTTGGGAAGCTGATGGTTTGACTTGTACAGGCGCCATTGCTTGCTCATCAGGTGTTTTTTGCATAACTTGTGGTGCGTGTTGAACTGCAACAGACTTGTTTCTGCTCTCTAAATACATAAAAGCCGCTGAAACAATGATCATTGCTGACAAGGCACCTGATATTTTCCAAATTAAATTGGATTGATTCGCTTGATCTTTAGACATTCAGATTCCCCAATCTATTTTGTCTGACGTGGCTTAAATTGAATGACCCCGATTTCATCCGCGACTTCTGGTTCTAAAGGTTCTTCTACGTGTGTCGGACGGTTTTCGGAATAAGTGCATTCTACACATTCAATCCACTCTGCATCATCAGAGGTGAGCATCACGATACGATCCATTGCTTCACATTTAGGACATTTTGCACCTGCAATGAAACGACGTTTGATAGCCATGAAACTCACCTTTGATTAACTAAGCCAATAGTTTAAGCGCTTTTAGTTGTGTTCGTCCAACCTTGATGACGTAACAAAGCATCAATTTTTGGTTCACGTCCACGGAATTTGAGAAATGCGTCAAGTGCTGTATCTTTTCCGCCAACTGCTAGGATAGCCTGACGAAATTCTTTTCCTGTTTCGGTATTAAAAATCCCTTCTTTTTCGAAGCGATCGAATGCATCACTGGCTAAAACTTCAGCCCATTTGTATGAATAATATCCAGCTGCATACCCGCCAGCAAAAATATGGCTAAAGCTATTTTGGAAGCGGTTATAAGGCACAGTCGGTAATACCGAGAACTTTTGGCGAATGTCGTTTAAAGTGGATTGAACTTGTTCTGCATTGAGGGCAGGGGATGCTTTATGAATGCTCAAATCGAAAAGTGCAAATTCAATCTGACGTAAAGTTTGCATACCGGATTGGAAGAATCGAGCATTGATTAAGGATTGCAATAGGTCTTGTGGCAATGATTCCTTGGTTTCGATATGTTCACTGATGAGAGCAAGACTTTCATTATCCCATGTCCAGAATTCCATAAATTGGCTTGGTAATTCAACCGCATCCCAAGCAACGCCGTGTGTACCAGCCACTGAAATATTATCTACTTCAGTCAGCATATGATGTAAGCCATGTCCAAACTCATGGAACAAAGTCACGACTTCATCATGTGTGAGTAGCGCAGGTTGATCACCAACAGGTGGAGTGAAGTTCCCAACCATATAGCAAATTGGTTTTTGCAAACCCTCATCTGTTTGCATACGTGAGCGGAAACCACTCATCCACGCGCCACCGCGCTTACCACTTCGTGCATAGAGGTCGAAGTAGAAACCGCCAATGACGTTGCCTTGATCTTCAAGCTCATAATAATGCGCATCTTTATGCCAAAGTGGGGCTTCGCGCTCAACCACTTGAATACCGTAAAGACGATTGACAATGCTAAATAAGCCTTGAATGACCTTCGGTGTTGGGAAGTAGGGTTTTAAAGCTTCTTGAGATAAGTTGAATTGCTGTACTTTTAATTTTTCAGAATAATAAGTAGAGTCCCAAGGTTGAATCTCAGTAACACCATTTTCAGATGCAATCTTTTTTAGTTCTTCGATTTCTTGTAGTGCGGGTTGACGTGCATGTTCTGCTAACTCTACTAGAAACTGATCAACTCCATCTACACTTGGTGCCATTTTGCTGGCTAGAGAGTATTCAGCATAGTTTTCAAAGCCAAGCAGTTTCGACATTTCTTGACGAAGACTCAGAATTTCTTCCATCACAGGCGTATTGTCAAACTCTGTTTGGCTAGATTGGTCCGAAGCACGTGTAGTGTAAGCTTTATAAAGCTCCTCACGTAATTCACGATCATCTGCATAGGTCATGATAGCAAGGTAAGAAGGTATATCCAATGTCGCAACGGCTTGGTCAAGTTCACGCTGTTGTCCATATTGCTTAAGCAATTCGATGCTAGATTCAGGTAGACCTTTTAATTGTTCTTCGCTAAGCGGTTTAAAGTAAGCTTGCGTTGCATCCAATACATGATTTGAAAAGTCTGAAGACAATTGAGACAGTCGTGCTGAAATTTCGGCATAGCGTGTTTTAGCTTTACCCTGTAATGCAACACCTGAGAGTTTAAAGTCGCGTAAAGCCAGTTTGACCGCACTCTGTTGTGCAGGCGGGAAGCTTTCAAATAGCGATGAATCATGTACATGCTGATACGTTTGATAAAGCGCAGTGTGTTGACCGAGTTGCGTATAGTATTCGCTTAGACTTGGCAGTAAGGATTGATACACTTGACGTGTTTCAGCATTGTTCATCAAGGCATTTAAATGTGACAGCACGCCCCATGATTCACTCATTTGATTTTCAAGCGTATCGATCTTTTCTAGCACTTGAAGTTGTTGTTGAATAGTGTCAGGAGCAGTTTGTAATTCTTGAATAAATTTTTGTCCATTGGCAATTGATTGCTCAATATTGCTTTTGAGTTGATCCAAAGTGATTTGATCGAATTGGGGAACAGG
This sequence comes from Acinetobacter sp. CY73, assembly GCF_059515865.1. Lineage (NCBI taxonomy): Bacteria > Pseudomonadati > Pseudomonadota > Gammaproteobacteria > Moraxellales > Moraxellaceae > Acinetobacter > Acinetobacter sp. CY73. Next base: position 215,828 of record NZ_JCAKMZ010000002.1, read on the forward strand.
CAAAGTTGCCTTTTGTAATGTCATTTATAAATGCCAAATTATTAAGTAGGTTATTTATAGATGTAGGGCTTCTAGAGTGGGAAATCAAGTAAATTAGTACTAAAACGTACTTTAAAATTTAATATCAGAAGTTCAAAAGTCTATTTTGCTTTTAGTTTTGGTCTGATTTTTTAGTTCTAGCATCAAAAAAGAGCGCCGTAGCGCTCTTTCTGTTGAAACTTAAGACTCGATTTTCGCCTTAGCATTGGCTTTTTTCTTTTTTGCCTTTGCTTTTTTCTTGGCTTTATCTTTGGCTTTTTGCTCCGCAGATTTAGGTGTCGATTTCTTCGCTGGTTTTTTCACATCTTCAGAAGCTTTCACTCGAGGCTTCTTCTTGCGTACCGGTTTTTCACCACTCTCAATTACTAAAGCAAGATCGGCAGGTTCTTTAAACATACGATCGAATACTTCTTCTTTGGTGGTTGGTTTAGCCACGCGGGGCGCACGACTGCGAATCGCACGACCAGCATGACTCAACTGCTGAACCAATTCAAAGTCAATTTTACGTTCTTCGAGGTTGACCCCAGCGACTTTAATACGAACTTCATCGCCTAAGCTAAAGCTTTGACCACGATTTTGACCGATAAGACTTTGACTGGCTTGATCAAATACAAAGAAGTCATCGCCCAATTGGCTCACATGCACCATACCATCGACATATAAGTCTTTGAGGGTCACAAATAAACCAAATTCGGCTGTTGCACTAATATTGCCGACAAACTCTTCGCCAATATGCTGTTGCATATAATGACATTTCAACCAAGTCGTAACAGAACGAGATGCTTCATCGGCACGACGTTCAGTTGCAGAGAAATGTGAACCCGCTTCTTCCAAAGCACCACCAGAAAGAGGCGATGGTTTGTTGGTTAGATGTGCTTTCAGAGCACGGTGAAGGAGCAGGTCAGGATAACGACGAATGGGTGAAGTGAAATGCGTATATGCTTCATATGCCAAGCCGAAGTGACCTGCATTATTTGGACCATAGTAGGCTTGCATCATTGAACGTAACAACACGGCATGAATACTTGGCGCATCAATACGGTCTTTGGTTGCTTCGATCACCGCTTGGTAATCTTTCTGTGTCGGTTGTACAGGGAAGCTTAAGCCGAGTAACTTGACATAGTCACGAACTTTTTGAATACGTGAGAATTCTGGTGGCTCATGCACACGGTACAGCATCGGAATTTCATTTTTCAATGCATATTCAGCAGCTGCAACGTTGGCCAATAACATACATTCTTCAATGAGTTTGTGAGCCTCATTACGTGAACGAGGGAGAATTTCTTTAATTCCTCCGAGTTCATCAAAAGTCATGTAGGTTTCAACAGTCTCAAACTCCATCGCATGGCGTTCAGCACGTAAGCCTTTGAGCACTTGATACAATTGGAAGAGTGTATTGAGTGATTTACGCACATCACGATTCTCAGTGATTGCATTACTATCACCATCAAAGTATTCCGCCACTTGATCGTAAGTTAAACGTGCTTTTGAATGCATTACAGATGGATAGAATTCAAATTTAGTCACTTTACCAGCACGACTTAAATTCAAATCACAGACCATACATAGACGATCTACATTTGGATTGAGTGAACACAATCCATTTGAAAGTGCTTCAGGTAGCATTGGAAGAACGAAATGTGGGAAGTATACTGATGTACCACGTTCCTGCGCTTCCTCATCCAAAGGCTTATTGGTCCGAACGTAATGACTGACATCAGCAATGGCCACCACGACACGGTAACCACCACCTGGACGCTTTTCTGCATAGACAGCATCATCAAAGTCACGTGCATCTTCGCCGTCAATCGTGACCAATGCTAAATCACGCAGATCAATACGACCTTTCATGTCTTGAGCATTCGGTTCTTTGAAGCTTTCAGCATCTTTAACGACTTCTTCTGGAAACTCAAATGGCAAACCAAATTCTAAAATCGTTTGTGGAATAATGATTTCAGTATCTGCCTTATCTGCCATAGATTGCACAATATGCGCATTGGCAAATTCCTCACGTGTCGGGTAGGTATCAATTTCGACACGAACTGAATCACCGACTTTTACTTTGGCATGTTCAACCAGTTCTTTTTCTAAAGTAATCGGTTGATGTGCATTCGGGGCTGCAGGTTGAATAAAGTATTCACCTTCAAATTCAGCCAATTTACCAATAATTTGTTTAACACGACGTTGAGTCACTTCAGTAATGTAACCCCAAGCTTTACCTTTACGGTCAACTGAGGTTTGTTGCACTTTAATACGATCACCATGAAAGACTTGGCGAAGTTCGCGCTCTGGCAACACCATTTCTTCTTTTTTGCCACCATCTAGGCTCGCCGAGCCAAAGCCTTTGGTATTGATATAGACCGTAGCATCAAAAACAGGTTGATTTGTCATGAGTTGGAATTTGAATCCATCTTTCATGAGCTGACCATCGCGTACCATTGCACTTAAGCGATGACTCAAAGCATCAATACTTTTTTGATCGGCAATTTGGAAATGTTCCACAAGTTCAGAGTGTGAAAGGGGATGTTGACTATTTTCAATCGTTTCTAAGATTAAGATACGGCTTGGAATAGGATTGTCGTAACGTTGAGCTTCCGCTTTAGCTTCAGGATCGACCCAATTTTTCATATGTCTTTGGCTTCATGTCAGAAGATAGGTTTAGCATAAGTCATGCTGACGCAGACTGCACGTAAATGATTGCATTAATGACGTGTATTTCTGCACATTGTGAGTTCATGCTAATGGGTTTATGGTCTTTTTTGAATCAATAAAGTTTAAGAAATCGTAAAAAAAGCTGAAAATTGTATAAAAAATATATGATTGATCAAAAATCTAAGATTTTTTTGATTTGTGACTTGAAGAGTAGGGGCGAAGTTTGTATTATGGCGACTCGTTACGGTGAGGTGGCCGAGTGGCTGAAGGTACTCCCCTGCTAAGGGAGCGTGGGCTTTAACTCCCACCGAGGGTTCGAATCCCTCTCTCACCGCCAACGAAAAACTTGAAATGCGCTCATAGCTCAGCTGGATAGAGCACTTGGCTACGAACTAAGGGGTCGGGAGTTCGAATCTCTCTGAGCGCACCAATCAAGTTTAAATCGTTGTAACGAAGTCGAAAGACACTCAAGTACGCGCTCATAGCTCAGCTGGATAGAGCACTTGGCTACGAACTAAGGGGTCGGGAGTTCGAATCTCTCTGAGCGCACCAACTTGAACATCGAAGGATGTAAATCTGACAAGAAACCGCTTAAATGCGGTTTTTTTGTGGCTGAAATTTAGATAATCCTAATGATGGCAAAACTTAGATGAAACAGCCAAATTCCGAAAATAATTACTATTAATTTAACTTTAAAATGTTTTGGGAATAATTTGTATATTGAAATCAAATAACTAAAGGCAAAGCATATGAAAAGTCCAATTAAGATTAAAATCAATAAGTGAGCATATTGATGGTTGAGATTGACATGATGATAGGGTGGTTGATTTCGATGCTCATAATAATGAGTAATACCATCTTTTGAATTGTAATAAATGCCTTTTAAATAAATTTGGTACTTACTGTGATTTAAAAATCCTTTGTAATAGAGGATTTTGGTGATTGAAGGTGCTTGTTCATCTTTTAATTGTTGGCAAAGTGGTTTGATTTTCGAAGTTTTGCATTCGATATATTTATACTGATCTTGTGAAATTGGGAGCTTAATAATATATGCAAGCCTACCTAAATAACTTAAATACCTGAGATCATCTGAAATCGTTACTGAAAATTCGTCCCATTTATTATTTTGAATCAGTTGAATAGTCTCTGATTTCTGTGTCAACGCTTGTGTATAGATAATATAAGTAATAAACCCAATGATCAAAAACATCATAATAAGTCCGAAATGCTCGGATATGCTTTCTCGTTGCTCATTATGTATTTTATATTGCATTTAATGAAGTAACCTTTTTTTAAATTGATATAAATTGATGTTTTTTTTAATAGATTAAAACTATAAGTGATTAATTACTAGGCGCTTGATTGGTTTTTTCAAAATTAGCACTTAACAAAAAATCATATTCATATATAATGAGCCCCATCAAGACGTCGCGCTCATAGCTCAGCTGGATAGAGCACTTGGCTACGAACTAAGGGGTCGGGAGTTCGAATCTCTCTGAGCGCACCAACTTGATCATCGACAGATGTAAAAATCACAATAAACTGCACTTGTTGCGGTTTTTTTTGTGTCTGATTTTTAAGATATTTTAATTATAAGTCATCACTTAGTATTTTTAACCTTGAGCAAAAAAACATGATTTGCACCTACTGTTGGAAGTAGATCATGATAGGGAAGGCTACGAACGGCACGCAGGAGAAATGGAGCTTGATCATCAATTTTAACTGCGGATGTTAATCGAAATAATGTACCTTGAGGAACATTTTTTAACTCCATTTGACCCTTCACATATCTTAAATCACCGCCATTGGCATGAAATTGATTTGAAGATGAGTTTGGGTATTTAAAATTCAATTTAAAATCAAATGGAATGGTAATCACACCTAGTCCGACACTGACTTTGATATCTGCATTTTGGGATGTACTAGATTCATCTGTAATGTTTATTTTTTTAATCTGTCTTGGAAAAATGGCTTGATAAGCATTGGGTTTCAGCCATTTTTGTAATTGTTCTCTATTTAAAGGATTATATTGATAGCTGGTCACAAAGCGAAGATTTTCACGACCATGTTGATAAGGCACAGTACTCAAGCCATGAATAAAACTAACGGGTTGCTGTGAATGACGACTCACCTGTACCAACTTATCTACTTGAGACGGACTCAACTGCGTTTGAGGAAATTCACCAGGGTTCAGCGTTGTTGTTTTCAGATGAATAAATTTTTTACGTAATGATTCTAAAATAAAGGCATTGGTTCCACCTGGAATGCCCAGTTTTGCTTCAGGCACAGCTTTCAATATTTGGCTGAATAAAAATCCTCTAGGTTGATTAAGATCGCTCCACTGGGTCAATGTGACTAAGGTTTTGTTGTCTCCTAAACTAAACCATTCAAATTTCCCAATGCCATAAGGTACGGGTGCATCAATCACGATACTGGATAAGCTGTTATTGCTAAGTTGGTGTTGAAAAATGATATCTTCATTGAAATTCAATACTGGGATGGGTGTCGGGATTGAAACTTTATATTTCATCTGGCTAATATTGCCTGATTTTTCGACCAGTTTTGCAGATTTCAACGTTGGGAAGAGTCCAACATACTGATCATATTGACTCAATGTTTTGGCAACGGTTGCACTACTGATAGGAAGTACAATAGCAGATGAAGTAAATGTTGCTGAAGGATTGGGATTCTTAGAAGCAGTTGGTACAGAAGTCTTTACAGCAGGATGTGCGTAAATGATTATTTTATCCTGAGCAAAACCTGCCAAAAGTTGAGCATTGTTTTGAAAGGGCTGTAAGCTACTTGGAATATTGTCTTTCCATGCAATAATTTTGGCTTGCGCTTGCGCAGTGAAGCCAAGAATGATCAAAGCACAATGAATCACGGCTTTATTCATGTTTTATACATCATTTTTTCCATTCTATTTTTTCGTATTTTTATATTTTTTAGATTTTAAACATTGTATTCGGCTATACAAGAGCAAGCGTGTATAAGCACAGTGAAGAAATGCCATCGTGAGATGCTAAAAATAAGTCGAATTGGTGTAATATCGTCGTAACTTGTATCCAATCGAACGAAGCATGTATGTCTGACAACAAGCCTACTTTATCTGTCCGCTATTTTTTGAATATTGATGAATCTCAAGATGGTTTTGGTTTAGCGACTTTCGGCAAAAAACAATTCACCCGTTTTTTGACGCCATTGGTGAGTTTGGCGATTCTCATTTGGGGGTTCTACCTGGGATTGGACGGGGTGGGGCGCTACTATGTTGCACTCGGTGCTTTCTTTATTATTTTACAAGTGGTGATGCGTTATTGGTTTTTACCGATGATGTTTAAACGTCAGTTTGAAAAATATCAATTTGGCAAACATGAGCAAGGCATTGATCTCTTTCAAAACTCTGCTGAATTATTTTCAAGCGGTCGTCCTAAACAGGCATTCAGTTATACGGATGTAAACAAGTTCGCTACAGGTAAATTGACGTATATGATTGAGTTGAAAAATAGTACGGTGGTGATTATTCCAAAACGTGCTTTTGAAAATGAAACAGATCGTACTTTGTTTGAAAATACTTTTAAAAAATAAAAGCTTTATAAAAAAGTCTTAGTTTCAAAAAAAGCCATTGGATAATCAGTCTGATGGCTTTTTTATTGGTTTTTCACTTGGTCTTTAGCCGTTAAATTCTTCTTTCGTATTCAATTCGTCTGAATGTTTTACTTGGAACAGGGTACTTACAAAAACCTAAAAAAAGCATAAGCTATAAACGAGAATATTCATTGAATAAAAAGGGAATCCCATGCATTCAAAACCATCAAAAATTATCTGTGTCGGTCGCAATTATGTCGATCATGCCAAAGAATTAGGTAATGCCATCCCTGATCGTGCTGTTTTATTTATCAAACCACCGAGTAGTTTGATTGCTTTGAACGAAGGAATTGCATGGAATGCTGATTGGGGGAATTGCCATTATGAGTGTGAACTCAGCCTGCGTATAGATCGTCAGCTTAAAGCTGAACATGATCCACAAAAAGCTTTACAGGCCATTGGTGCAGTGACTTTAGGCTTAGACTTAACGCTACGTGAACTGCAAGATGATTTGAAAAAGAAGGGTCAACCTTGGGAGCGCTCGAAAGCCTTTGATGGCTCATGTGTGTTGGGAGATTGGGTGGATGTATCAGAAATTCAGGATTGGTCATCAGTTCAATACACTTTAGAAGTCAATGATCAGCTTCGACAGTCAGGGGATTCTTCACTGATGATCTTTGACATTGCAAGTTTGTTGGTAGATATCAGTCAATTTTTTACATTAGAAGAAGGTGATGTGATCATGACAGGTACGCCAGCTGGGGTTGCAGCACTCAATACAGGTGATCAATTAAAAATGACTTTAAAAGGACAGCGCCAAGATTTTGTATGGAAAACCTTTGTGAAGTGATTGAGACTTAAAATGTTAATTTCATGATTGAGTGAAAGCAATCAGGAATAGTTTTTCAAATCTATACGGCACAAAAAGACCTCAATTGAGGTCTTTTTGTTTAGAACTATTTAAGGGGGGCAGATCTTCTATTTCTCATCCAAAATAGTCGACAAGGGTATCGAAAGCTTCGCAGCAAGATATTCGTCAGATTCGATCAATGCAGGACCAATTCGCTTCATCCATACATCATCTTCATGCACATGCTCTACATCTTCACGACGTGGAAGTGTATAAGGCAGTGATTTATAGAAAGACCAAAAATCCAAATGATCTAAATTACGCACGAGGACATAATCATCCTTGTCTGTTCGTTTAATCACATTTTGCTTTTCAAGCAGTTTGACATACGTTGGCCAACGACCAATTTCACCACGACCTAGGATATTTAACGCTTCTTGATCGGTCACTGATTGTCCCATTTTTTGTTTTTTATAAAACAATTCAAGCATGTCTAAGAGCATCAATATTGGATGGCGAGTTTCAGTTTTACCTGTGTGGAATGCAGTGAGGGCATAACTGATTTCGACACCAAGTAAGACGACATTCCACGATAAATAAATCCACAGTAGAAAAATCGGCACTGCGGCAAAAGCACCATAGACCAACTGATAACTGGTGAAATTCGCCATCACAAAACCGAATAAATTTTTGAGTAATTCAAAGGTGATCGCGCTAAATACCGCTGCAATCATGGCAGCACGAACAGGCACAGAACGATTTGGAATGGTCCAATACAAGGTAAAGAATCCAACGATCGTTAAACCTATCGAGATGAGCCAAAGTAATGCCGCACCATCGACTTCGTAGCCCGCAAAATTATTGCTCAATACATTCATAGAAGCCAATGTAGATGAAATGACAAAGGCACTGCCCAATAAAATTGGACCTAAAGAAATGATCGTCCAATAGCGCATAAAACCAACAAGACCATTTCGAGTTTCTTTCACTCGCCAAATCCGGTTAAAAGCCGTTTCAATACTGGTCAGCATCATCACAGTGGTGATAAAGAGGAACAGCACTCCGATAATGGTTAAATTGCTGGAATTTTCTGTAAAAGAGTTGAGTGCTTTGTCAAAGGCAATACTGGTTTTAGGTAGAAAATTGCTATAGATCAACTGTTGGAGTTGTTGTCTCGCAGGCTCTAAAGCCTTGATAGACGAAATGATCACCAAAAAAACCGTCAACATCGGCACGACGGCAAATAGAGTGGTATAGGTCAAAGAACCCGCTTGTTCACGACAGTTATTACTTTCAAAACGTCGTAAAACGAATAAGGTAAACTGAAACCACGTTTTATCGTAGAAAGGCAGTTTTTTCAATAAATCCGTCATAAACCATCATTCTCTATTATTTTTCGTTAAATTTATGAAGCTTTCACCCCATAGCTTACCCAAAAAAACGGAAAAATACCGTATAGTTTTCTTTTTTAATCTCAAAGATCCGCCTATGCAAACATATGTACTTGTTCTTTATTACAGCAAACATGGTTCAACCAAAGAAATGGCACATTTGATTGCTGATGGAATCGAGGCATCGGGGGTTACGGCGAGAATTAGGACAGTTCCCAATATTTCAACCGTTGTGAATGTAGCAGCGCCGAGTATTCCTGAAGATGGAGATATTTACTGCACACTCGAAGACCTACAGCATTGTTCAGGTTTAGCCTTAGGTTCACCTACACGTTTTGGCAACATGGCCAGTGAGATGAAATATTTCTTGGATCAAACCACCAGTCTTTGGTTGAACGGCGCTTTGCATGGTAAGCCGGCATGTGTATTTAGTTCTTCAGGGTCTATGCATGGTGGACAAGAAAGTACTTTGCTCACCATGCTGCCACCGTTATTCCATCACGGGATGATGATCATGGGACTAACCAACGCCAACTCCTCCTTATCGAATACGAAGACGGGTGGTACACCATATGGCGCAACGCATGTCAGTGGTCCACGTCATGATCAAAGTATAAGTATGGATGAAAAATTACTGTGTATAGAACAAGGGAAGCGATTAGGTGAAGTGGTTAAAAAGCTACAAGTAAATTAATTGGTGAATATGTCGAATTTGATGCATTAAAAAATGGGCAAGAGCGCCCATTTTTTATTTGTACATTGAACGCTTATTTTTCTGCTGTATCTTTTGACTTAGCTTGATCTTCAAAACGGTACTTACATTTTTGACACTGGAAATCTAAGAATACGTTTTTATCCACAATTTCACCGGCTTTTTTACCGAAACGATGACCGAGGAAGCCACCGGTAATCCCGACACTGATTGCACCAACAAAAGTTCCAACTGTGCCACCAACAATCACTCCTAATGGACCTGCAACAGTTCCAATGGCAGCACCAATAGATGCACCTGAAGCAGCACCACCAACTGTACCTGCAGTTGTTCCTGCGGCAGACAATAATACGCCACCCGTTTTTTGTAAAAATTGTTCGTGATCACGTTTAATCACTTCAGTAGATCCACATTTGGGGCAGCTTATTTCGTGTTCCATCATCATTGTCTCAATTGATCCGTTTAAAGCATGAATTTATTTACAGCATTTTATGCTAAAGCCAAACTTAGTTATGTTGTTTTGTCATGTCAATGAAACAATGACGAATTGCAAAATTATTAAAAGTCTAAAATAAAAAAAGAGCGCACTAGGCGCTCAATTTTGCTCTTATCTACTGATTAATCACGAACAAATTCAACAGTACCATTTGCAAGTGATTGAACACGAGCCAATGATTCAACGCGATAACCTTTTTCAAGCAATAAATCACGCCCAGTTTGGAATGATTTTTCAATCACAATGCCGATACCCACTACAGATGCATCTGCTTGATGGATGAGGTCAGCAAGACCTAATGCAGCTTGACCATTCGCCAAGAAGTCATCAATCACTAAAACTTTATCTGCAGATGAGATGTGCTTTTTAGAAATAGCAATCGTGCTTTCAATTTGTTTGGTAAAAGAGAACACTTTAGAACGATAAAGATCATCTTTAAGCGTTAAAGATTGATATTTACGTGCAAATATAACAGGGACACCGAGTTCTAGACCTGCCATCACTGCAGGCGCAATACCTGAAGCTTCGATTGTAATGATCTTGGTAATGCCTGCATCTTTAAATAGGCGAGCAAATTCTTGACCAATTTTTTGCATCATTACAGGGTCAATTTGATGGTTTAGGAAAGAATCAACTTTCAAAACTTGATCAGATAGAACGATACCTTCACTCAAGATTTTCTGTTCTAGTGCGTGCACGGGAGAATCCTCTAAGGCAAGATGCTTAAAAAAGCAAAGGCGTATTTTAAAAAGCATCTTGAAAAAAGCAAGTAAAATCGATTAAAAAAGATTAATTACTTGGTCCTTTATACCCAGTGAGTAACAGCCCGTAAGATGTTTTCTTGTCTTGATGGGTGACTTTTACTGGAAGATAGTCGAGTTTAGGCGCTAACCAAAAGATCGTATCACGACCGGGTTTGTCATGTTTCATGACGACCTTAACTGTATCAAAAGTTCCATAATTGGTTTTTACTGTTTCATTGCCTGCTTTGACAAATTTGCGCGCTTCGACTTCTTTTGCATCCGCAAGATAATAATTTGACTTTAAACCACCGCCCTTTAAATCTTCACGAAGTTGTAGTTCTGCATTTAACTCATCCAAGACACCGGCTTTCCATGCAAATGAACGGTTTTCTTTATCTTTGGTGGTGTTAATGGTTTTGGCACTAGGATTGAACTTAATGCTCATCGTATTGTTATGAACCAGGATCTTACTGGTACGGCTAAAATTCCCTGAGGTAATTTGACCATTATTGAGGCTAAAACGACTGGTTTCTGTCGCTGAAGCAATCGCACCTGCTTTGGCTGCAAACACATAAGTCCAATTATTACCTGATTTACTTAAAGTTCGAGTCGCAGAGCCTAAGTTCTTACCATTGTAGGCAAATTGATAGCTTGCTTGGAAAGGACTCATCGCAAGCGCTTGACTCGAATAGCCTGCGAATAAAATTGCGGTACTCACGCCTGTGATTACACTTAATTTCTTGATTGCGATTAAAGCCATAAAAATTTCCTTTACATATCATGCGACAAGACTCAGATAGGGTAAGTATGCGACTCAAAAAAGAAGAAAAAATCAAGATTAAGGTTAAATATGTGAATTTGTGTAAATGCCTACATCAGCATATGACGAAATCGTCTAGCCGAATCAATCGGTTTAAATTCACTTCATCTTAATGGATTTACTTTTGGACGATAGGGGTGACTTGATCATCAAGTTCTTTTTCAACGACTGGCGCATCATCACGAGCGCTATTCATCTTGCTAAACAATGCCATTAAATTCACATTCCCAATCACGACCAATTCAGTTTCACGTAACTCAGCATGATTGACATGGACTTTATTTAGCGCATCCATGATGGATTTATTCTTGCCTAACCAGCGGTTCAAATCCAAATGTAGAAGGTCATCTTTCACTTTGATGACTTCAAATTTTTCTAAAATGATACCTAATGGATCTTTACGCAATATCTTTTGATAGAAAAATAATGCCGATTTAAAACCAATTTTCATTAAGAAGTTTGGAAATTTTGCTTCAATAATTTCAGTTTCACTGATTTGTTCAAAGACGATGAGCTGCATGTCTTTATTCAGTTCCATTTGAACCAATTTCAAATCAACTGACAAAATAGTATGTAAGCCTTTGACGTTAATCGTTGCATAAAGACGTAACCAATCTTCATGTAAGTCAGCATGTAAATCTTCTAAAATTTGTACATTATCAGTCACGAACTTTTTAAAAGTCGCATTCAAAAAAACCTGAGAAATAGGGAATTCTCTTTCTTCTTCGATAAAACCTTCCGCTTTGTGATAGACCTTACGGAATTGTTTGGCAATATTTGAAAATAACGTTGGCATATTTAGCAATCCATAACATCTTGATTTTGTTCGACCGTAATTTTGTCAGTTAAATTAAAAAATACGAGCATAAACATTGCAGTTTAGCAAAATTCAATGCACCATTTTCATAGTTTAAACATTATGATTCTGATTGTATTAGGTGCGTCACACTATACTGAATAAATGTAAGAATAAACTGAATTTTGTGTAATTGAAAATTTTGCTTGGGGTGTTTTGTCGGTTTAATGTCATGTTAAAAAATATAATTGCATATCCGAAACAACGAAACTTATGGTGGCGAGATCAGCTGTTTATTGGAGCTGTGGTTTCTGCGACCGTTTTACATTTGGCTTTTTTATCTCTGCAATTTGCGATGCCTTCAGAAAGCGATATTGCAAGTAAAGAAATTGCGCTGGCAATTCGACCAAGCGAGACGGAAATCAAGCAGGCTGACTTTCTTGCTCAAGCAGATCAGCAGGGCAGTGGAACTTTTCGTGAAGCACATCGAATGGCTTCAGATATGCCAGCTCAAACCGAAGACCTCACTGCAGGTGAGCAACAGTTGCAAGCACTGGAGCAAGTACAGCAAAAGCGTGAGTTAAAGTTTGAAGAAAAAGTACTGATGACGGTGCTGAGTTGGCAGAAACAAGCAGAACTCAGTGAACGTAAAAAGGCAATGGAAGAGCTCAATAGCCAATTCCAAGCCAAAGCTGCCATGGTTGCAAGCTTAGAAGCGCAGTATCTCAAGAAGCAGCAGAACTTCAGCCGTCAACAAAAAATTAAAACAGTCGATGGTGTGCAAGCAAAACAAGATGCTTCAGCAGCATACTTAGATAAATTTCGAGAGAAAGTTGAAGTCTATGGAAATCGCTACTATCCAGACCTGGCGAAACAACAACGCTTATCAGGTGAAGTTCGTTTAATGGTAATCCTGAATGCATCTGGCGGGATTAGAGCCATTCGTTTACTTGAAAGTTCAGGTTATGATATTTTAGATGAAGCTGCAAAAAGTTCAGTCCGTCGAGGTGCGCCGTTTGGGGCATTTGATGCAAAAATGAAAGATATTTCAGAGCTTCGTATTGTTCGGACTTGGCGTTTTGATCCTGCGGAATCTGAGTTTGATGTGAATTAAACGACTAGACTTAGAAAATATGAATATAAATATAATACAAAATAGACATTTAAAATTATGGAATCCTAATGCTGTTGGATGTTGGGCATTATTGTTTACGCCTATATTTGGGAGTTATTTGTTATATAAAAATGCTAAACAATTAAATGATTTGGAATCTCAGTCAAAGGCAAGAAATTGGATAATTGCTGGTTTTTTAATTTGGATGCTTTCGATTTTCTGTATGATCCAATTTCCAAACAATACAGGGTTAACCAATGGGTTTTCATTTTGGTATCTAATTTTGTGGTACTTTTTTTTGGTACGTAAGGAAGTTGAAAAATTAGAAAATCAATGTGGTGGACATTATCTGCGTTTTAGTCAAAAAGAGTGGTTTATTGCTATTTTGATTGGTGTTGTTTTTAGAGCTATATTGATTGGATTATCCAGCGTGATTATACTGTTGTTTACTTCCTGATGAATAAGAGCGTGTAATTTCACAAATCTCAACACTGAAACTTTCATACCACTTTTCTTTTCCAGTATTTTGAGCAATCTGGTGTTCAGCATCTAAGTGCCAAGCATGAATATCCTCAAGGGAATTCCAATAAGACAAAGCAATCTCAAAGTTATTTTCGGAGATTGATTCAAATTTTTGACAATTAAATTGGCTTAAAGCCTTATTTCTTAAACTCTGAGCCATTTGAAAATAATTCGAATCTACGGCTTTTATTTTGGCTTTAAAAATCACAATGTATCGTACAGAATTAGCCATTATTTATTCTCATCTTTAGATCGATCCGTTAATAATTTGAGATGTGGGAAAGGAACATCAATTTCAGCATCTCGCAGTGCTTCTTTCACGTGTTCGAGAAGTTTCTCTTGAATACGTGGCAAACGTTCCATTTGATAAGGTTCAAGCCAATATCGCACAATGAGAACAATTCCAGACTCTGCAAACTGACTGACATCCACACTCGGCGCAGGTATTTTTAAATACTCATCCTCTAAATCCAAACGCGCTAAAATCGCTTGGCGTGCTTTCTCTACATCTTCTTGTAATGAAATACGGCAATAGCTCTCAAATCGCATCCGTTCGTGGGCGGTTAAATTGGTGACTTCAGCATTAGCAACCGTTGAGTTGGGAATAATGATAAGGAGGTTATCTCGATTTCGAATATGCGTGGTTCGCAGTAAAATTTGCGTGATTTTCCCTTCAAACTTATTGATGCGTACCCAATCACCAATGTGAAAAGGGCGTTCGATCAGAATCGTAATCCCCGCAATAAAATTAGACAGCGTGGACTGTGCAGCGAAACTGACAGCAATCCCGACAATCCCTAGACCTGCCATGATCGAAATAATATTAAAACCAAACTGCGCCATGATTGCTGCGATACCAAAGATCACCAGTAATACCGATATGATGTTTCGAAGTAGCTGCTTCAGTGAGTCATCGATATAAAAACGATCCAAAAAGCGCATGGTCAGCTTGGTAAATAGCATCCAAATGACATAGAAAATCAACGAAACAATTGCAGCTCTGGATAGCGCTTGTAGATATTTTTCTGACAAGCCAAATTGAGAAAGAACAGTAATACTCGATGCCAATAACCAAAAGAAATGAATTGAGTTATTGATCACATTGGTAATGATCGGATTCACACTAAAGCGTTTTGAGATAGATTGAATCAATCTACGTAGTCCACGACTGAGCAGCCAAAATAAAGCAATGAGGACAATACTGATGACCAATTTACTAAGAAGCTTGGCTGCTAAAACATCCCAATTCAAATCATGATTTTCAGGCGCACCGATGCTCAGAAAGATACTGCGTCTTAGGGCTTCTAAAAACTCGGTTAATAGGCGATCAAACATCATGTCTTTATTATTGGCTATATCTACTGTGAATTAAAGTATAGGTAAATCTACTAGAGCTGGATAGTTGAGTTTTGAACGTGTTCAGTTTTTTAAATGGATAAATTTGTCAGTGTCTGAAGATGATTCTGAATGTTGTAGGCAATATCAATTTACAACAATGAAATTTTAGAATATGGATGATGAAAAAATTTATTGAGTGTTTTTTAATTTCTTGAGTATTCTTAAAAAATAATCAGGAAATCCCCATTGGATTTCCTGACGAATCAGATTCTAACCTTCTTGAATGGTGTATGGATTGTCAAAACCGAGCTTGGCTAAAATCTCAATTTCTAAAGCTTCCATCTCTTCAGCATCTTCATCCGAGGTTTCATGATCGTATCCCATTAAATGCAACGTGCCATGTACCAGCATATGGGTGAAGTGAGTCAGAGGAACTTTGCCTTGTTCTTCAGCTTCTTGTAATACGACAGGAATACAAATCACCAGATCACCGAGTGGAAAAGAGTCTAAAACTGCCGCCATTTCATCGGGAAGTTCACTGGGGAAAGACAACACATTGGTAGGCTTGTCTTTGCCACGATATTCCAAATTGAGTTTATGACTTGCTTCATTATCCACACAGGCAATCCCCACTTCACAATTACTTTGTGTGTCGATGTGGCGTAAAGTGGTTTCAATAATTTTTTTAACATAAGCGCGTTTGAGCACCAATTCAGATGCTTCAAACGATTGCTGTAACGATAGGCTAAGTTTCAAGACTTGTCCTTAAACATTTTCCTGAGGAAGGGTTGGTGTCTCTTGCTGATGCTGAGCATCGGCAGCAGAGTCATTTTCGGAGATTAAAGCGGCTTGCAATGCCTTGCGTTCAGCGCGAGCTGAAGCGGTTAAGCGATTTTGTTCACTGTCCCAGCCTTCATAGGCTTCAACAATTTTTTGTACCAACTGATGACGAACCACATCACGGGAATGAAAACGCGTAATGTGAATTTCTTTTACATTTTCCAGTACACGCAAACAATGCGCTAAACCAGACTGTTGACCACGGGGTAAATCGACTTGAGTCACATCACCTGTGATGACTGCACGGGAACCAAAACCTAAACGGGTGAGGAACATTTTCATTTGTTCAGGCGTGGTGTTTTGTGCTTCATCCAGAATGACGAACGAATGATTGAGTGTACGACCACGCATATAGGCGAGTGGTGCAACTTCAATAATCTGACGTTCAATCAGTTTTGCGACTTTTTCGAAGCCGAGCATTTCATACAAAGCATCGTACAAAGGACGTAAATAAGGATCAATTTTTTGACTTAAATCACCCGGTAAAAAACCCAGTTTTTCACCGGCTTCAACAGCAGGTCGAACCAAAAGGATACGTTGAATTTCATTGCGTTCAAGCATATCTACAGCGGCGGCTACCGCAAGATAGGTCTTACCTGTACCTGCGGGACCAATACCAAACGAAATATCACTTTGCAAAATACGCTGGACGTAACGTTTTTGATTGGCACCACGCGGGTTAATTCGACCTTTGCGAGTCTGAAGCCAAACTTCATCCAAGCCACTGTGTTCGTTGTCAGAAAAATCTTCCTGAAGCTCACGATCAGTCTGGCTACCTTGAATCATCAGATGAATCACATCTGCACTGATTTGAGATGAAGTTTCTGCTTCTTCATGCAGTCGCTGCAACAAAATCTCAGCTCTCTCAACTTCATCAATGCCACCGTCGATATAGAAACTATCTCCACGTTGGGCAATTTTGACATCTAAACGTTGTTCGATTTGCTTCAAATGTCCGTTATAAGCACCGAGCATGCTTTTTAAACGCTCCATTGAAACTCCGGGAAAAGCCACTGTACGTCGAATCGCTGCAGTCAAGAGATATCCTTTTGTGTCAGGTAAACCGATACCCTTACATTACGCCACGTCGGGTTCAAGATTCAAGAGTTCACCGTAAACTAAATTCAAGGTTTTAATTTCAGTAATCTCAATCTCTGCAAAGCGTCCCACCCATGATGCATCACCGATAAATGTGACATAACGTGTATTGTCCGCCGTACCGACCAATAAGTTTGGATCTTTGTCAGAAATTTTTTCAATCAAGACACGTTGAATTGTACCGAGCATTGCATCTGTTTTATCAATACTAGAACGTTTGATCCATTTTTGGACTCTAGCCAAACGCTCCTTTTTCACTTCTTCAGGTGTTGTGTCTTCTAACTCAGAAGCAGGCGTACCTGGACGTTTAGAGTAGATAAAACTATAAGAATGATCGAAATCTAAATCTTGAATAAACTGGAATGTTTCTTCAAAGTTCTCATCGGTCTCACCTGGGAAACCAATAATAAAGTCTGAAGACAAATGCATATCTGGACGTGCTTTACGCAGTTTGGCAATTTTGTCAATATATACATCAATCGTATGATTACGTTTCATGCCTTTCAGGACATCATTTGAGCCACTCTGAACTGGCAAATGTAAATGTGAAACCATTTGTGGTAAATCACGATAGCATTGGATCAAATCATCGTTAAATTCGAGCGGATGTGAAGTGGTATAGCGTAAGCGACCAATGCCTGGAATTTCTGCAACCATGCGAAGTAAATCGGCAAAGGTGCAAATTTCACCTTCAAAGGTTTCACCACGGTAGCCATTCACGTTTTGACCGAGTAATGAAATTTCACGAACGCCTTTTTCGGCGAGTCCTGCAATCTCAGCCAACACATCGTCTAAAGGACGAGAAACTTCTTCGCCGCGTGTGTAGGGCACAACACAGAATGAACAATATTTTGAACAGCCTTCCATAATCGAAACAAAGGCTTTAAAGCCTTCAACGCGCGGTTCAGGCAAAAAATCAAATTTTTCGATATCAGGGAATGAAATATCCACCAATTTGATTTTTTCTTTTTTCGGTTTTTCAATCTGATCGCTATGTTGATCTAGCATCTGTGGCAAGCGATGCAAGGTCTGTGGACCAAAAACCATATCGACATAAGGTGCGCGTTTTTGAATGTTGTCACCTTCTTGAGAGGCTACACACCCACCGACCCCAATCACAAGATCAGGATTTTTTTCTTTCAATTTGCGCCAACGACCCAGTTCAGAGAATACTTTTTCTTGTGCTTTTTCACGAATTGAACAGGTATTCATGAGCAAGATGTCAGCTTCTTTTGGGTCAGTGGTTAGCACATAACCATGCGAATCGCCTAACAAATCTGCCATACGGTGACTGTCATACTCATTCATCTGACACCCTTGCGTTTCAATATACAGTTTTTTAACTGAACCATCGATGGCTGGGGTGTGCTGTGGCTGGGTAACAGTGTTTTCTGAGGCAGCTTGGGCACTATTGGGGATGAAGGTTTGAACCGTCATGAAGGCGTATTTCCTATATTAGGGATAGTTAATTCTACATCATGTCAAATCTAGGAACTCAGGATTCGACAAAAGCGGGATTCAACAAAAGCGCAGTATTTTACAGTATTTATCAGTAGGTGCATGAAAAAATAATTGTTTCTTCATGCAAACTACTTATTATGTAAAAAATGGTTTAAATTAATATAGCTGAATCAGCAGTTTACATAACACAACAGTACAATGCTTCAAGAGTTATTAAACTACTCCAAAAGATCGTAATGCGTTTGAAATAAGTGAAAATCCAAGCCAAAACCTGATCATCAAAGAAAGATCCGAATTGAGAGTGAAAGCGTGTCAAAAAAAATATTAAAGTATAAGCATTTAAATTCTTATTTGATGGGCTTGTTGGCTTTATCAAGCGTGACGGCTCTACAAGCTGCTGAAGAGCAATTTAATGATGCACTGCGTTTGGCAAATTCAGGAAATATTTCTGCACTCGAACAATATCGTAGTTCAATGCAAAATGATGCCTTGGGATATTACCCAGAATATTGGCAACTCAATGCAAATTTAGCATTTCAAAATCCCAATAGTATTTCGAGCTTCGCTCAACGCTATCCGCAATCTGCAATGGCGGAAAAGCTATCCGCTGATTATGTGGAAGAAAAAGTAAAACAAGCGGATTTTAATAGTGCCCAACCCATTCTCCAATACATTTCCAATGCCGATCAAGCAGAGAACTGTGCCATTGCTCAAGTCAGAGCGAAGACAGGGGATTCACTCGTTTTTGCTGAATATAAAGATGTATGGCTAAAAACTGAATCCCAGCCTGAGTCATGTCAAGGCTTGGGGCGTATGATGCTGTCTAGTCCATTATTGACCAATGTTGATCGTCAGCAACGTCTGTATGCGCTACTTCGTGCAGGGCAATCAGGTCAGGCAATTGCGACTGCGCAAACGCTTGGCGTATCGTTATCGCTCGGACAGTTGAATCAAATTCAAGCTGACCCTTTAAATTACTTGTGGGCAGCACCGAAAAATAACGCCACTGATCATGCCTATCTAGTCTTTGCCTTGGGTCGTGTAGCAAATAATGACTTAACTTCAGCGATTCAAACTTTACCGAAAGCCTTACAAGGCGTTCCAGCAGATGTGCAAAAGTATTTAAATCGTACAGTGGCTTATATCGGTGGAACAACGGTGATGAAGAATAACTTCAATCGTGAAGTACTGAATCTATTTGATTCGAGCTATGGTGTGCCATTTACACCAGAAGAGGCCGAAATTTATGCACGCCAAGCTGTACGCTTTGGAAGTTGGGAAAGTGTGATTCGTGCCATAGATAGTATGAGTGTGAGTCAACAGCAAGAGGATCGTTGGCAATATTGGCTTGCTCGTGCTTCAGAGAAAAAAGCTGACAATGCTTCTAAGCAAACAGCCAAACAAATTTATCAACGTTTAGCAGCGGCGGGTGATGAATATCATCATTTATTGGCCAAGGATCATTTGGGTATTCGTTATAACGAAGCACAAGACCGTTCACAACCCTCTGCAAATGATATGCAGCGTTTGAATCAAGATATTCATTTCCGCCGAGCTTTTGCATTAAAAAATATTAATGCCAATGATACTTATACCAACCGAGAGTGGAATTGGGCTGTTCGTCAGGCGTATTTAAAACAAGATGATGGTTTGATTTTAGCTGCAGCAAAACGAGCCACTGAAATGGGGTGGCATGATCGAGCGATTTATGCCGCAGAGCGTACGACGAATAAGCACAATTATTCGTATCGTTATCCAACACCCCATCAAAGTACTGTGGTGAGTCATAGCCGAAATGCGGGTATTGATCCATCATGGGCCTATGGTTTGATGCGTCAAGAGAGTCGCTTTGTCACCAATGCTCGATCCCATGTTGGAGCAGGTGGCTTGATGCAGATCATGCCCGATACTGCACGCTTAGTCGCTCGTAAAATGGGTGAGACCTATAACCCTGCTGCACTCTCAGATATGAATACCAATATTCGTTACGGAACATACTACCTTTCAATGATTCAGAGTCAATTGAGTGATAGTCCTGTATTGGCAACAGCAGGGTATAATGCAGGACCCAATCGAGCACGCCGTTGGCAACCTGAATTTCAATCCATTGCAGCAGATCAATATACAGAATCCATTCCATTAAATGAAACACGAGACTATGTCAAAAAAGTGATGGCTAATGCTGCACATTATGGTGTTTTACTGGGGCAAGGACCGCAAGCCATTGAAAGTCGTATGCCCCCGATTCCTGTTCGTAGTTCACAATAGTTGGTGATGATTTGTTTAGAGTGGTTTCAATCGTTATTGATATAGCGATCAAATAAAGTCCGATCAACGTTGCTTAGGCATGTTTCAATTTATGAAAAGATTCAGCTTCCGAACCAGTCGCAAATTGATTCAATCACTGATTTTAGTCGGTGTCGGAAGCTCTGTAACTTCATTTCAGGCATTAGCATCTTCCAAAGGTCTGCAAGGCTATGTCATGCATATCCAAATGACACCTGCGATTTGTTCGATTGATAAAACTAAAGTTAAGCAACGTAAATGCTTGGAAGGCTATTCACTCACAATTACAGGGTTATTACCTGAAACTCCACAGCGTAATTGTACGACTTCTTCTTCTGCAAAATTGTCACCTATACAAACTAAGGTTGTGGCACGTGTCATGCCAGATGAAAACGCACGAATGAACTTGTGGCGTAGTATCGGAGGGTGTGTACCCATGAATGCGAGTCAATATTTTAGAGACATTATTAATAAAGCACAGAATCTTAAAATTCCAGATGATCTTACTGGCGTGGATAATAAAACCGTTCAGCAAAGCACCTTGAAAAGTCAGTTTTATCGACTCAATCCTAAACTACAAAAAGACAGTATTCAGTTCAGTTGTGCTACTAATTCCAAAAGACAGGTAGTTTTGACGAATATTCAAGTGTGTTACAAAGTGAATGGTCAGTATAAGCAATGTAGCAATAGCCAAACTTTAGATTGTCCAAAAACGTTCATGATTCAGGGATCTTACTGATCTATTTTTAGCTATCTATTTATATTTTCTATCAGACTTTTGTTGAATTTTATGCGCTTTTCGATGCATCCATGGAATGATTGGAGTACAATCTTCCGCGTTTATGATTATTAGATTAAATACTAACGGTTTAATCACATTGAAGATCCTCAATTGGAGATAATTAGATGAAGCAAGCAGTTCGTGTTGCCGTAACTGGCGCAGCAGGTCAAATTGGTTATAGCCTATTATTCCGTATCGCAAGTGGCGAGATGTTAGGTAAAGATCAACCAGTTATTTTGCAATTGCTCGAAGTTCCTTTTGAGAAAGCTCAACAAGCGCTTAAAGGCGTGATGATGGAACTTCAAGACTGTGCATTCCCTCTTTTAGAAGGTATGGTTGGTACTGATGATCCTAAAGTTGCATTCAAAGATGCTGACTATGCTCTATTGGTTGGTTCACGTCCACGTGGTCCAGGTATGGAACGTGCTGATCTTCTTAAAGTGAATGGTGAGATCTTCATCGGTCAAGGCCAAGCATTGAACGAAGTTGCTAGCCGTGACGTTAAAGTACTTGTTGTAGGTAACCCTGCAAACACTAACGCTTACATCGCAATGAAATCTGCTCCAGATCTTCCAGTGAAAAACTTTACAGCAATGTTGCGTCTTGACCACAACCGCGCTGCATCTCAAATTGCTGCAAAAACGGGTAAAGCGGTTAAAGACATTAAAAACCTTACAGTTTGGGGTAACCACTCTCCAACAATGTATGCTGACTACCGTTTCGCGACAATCAATGGCGAAAGCGTAAAAGACATGATCAACGATCAAGAATGGAATGCAAATACGTTCCTTCCGACTGTTGGTAAACGTGGTGCTGCGATTATCGAAGCGCGTGGTTTGTCTTCTGCTGCTTCTGCTGCTAATGCTGCAATCGACCATATGCGCGATTGGGCTCTTGGCACAAATGGCGAATGGGTAACGATGGGTATTCCTTCAGATGGTTCTTATGGTATTCCAGAAGGCGTAATGTTCGGTTTCCCTGTTACTTGTGAAAACGGTGAATACAAAATCGTTCAAGGTCTTGAAATCGACGAATTCAGCCGTGAGCGTATCAACTTCACGCTTAATGAGTTAGAAGAAGAACGTGCTGCGATTGCAGATATGGTTAAATAATTTAATCTGATAAATTAAGTTGAAAAAGCATCTCATCTGAGGTGCTTTTTTTTATGTCCATAAAATCATTAATGCTGAGCACTCTACAAAACTTAACATGCTGATAATTGAATATAGCTGAACTTATTTTTTAACAACGCTATGGTTAAGAAACGAATAACTAGAATTTTATTGGAGAATAAAATGTTTGATCAACACCCGACTTTGGAATTGCTTTTTGATCAATTGGGGCTTCCTTCAGATTCAGCTTCAATCGATGAATTTGTGTTAAAGCATCAGCTACCTGAAGGTGTAATGATGCATGAGGCTGATTTTTGGACGGATTCACAACGCAATTTTTTGTCCAGTCATTGGCAAAAGGATGATGAATGGGCCATCGTTGTTGATACCCTAAATGAACTGCTCAACCACAACATAAAAAAGCTGCCTTAAATTGTTGATGATTCTGTGTAAAATTTAGTCACAATTAGAAACAACAAACCTAGTTTTAATGCTAGGTTTTTTTATAAAAATCTTATAAGTTATTTGAATAAAGCATGACAGAGAGTTTGATAAGGAGGCCAAATGGATATGTCTAGAAATATGTCACCTAAACCTTCATTGGAGCTTTTATTTTCTCAGTTGGGTTTAGCCAATAGTGCTGCTGCAATTGAGTTATATGTACGGACACATCAACTTAAAGCTTCAGAAAATTTGCATGATGCGCCATTTTGGAATAAGTCTCAGCGAGATTTTCTCATCAGTCATTTGGTTCAAGATGATGATTGGGCATTATGGATTGATGAGCTGAATCAACAATTACATATGGATTCATATCGAATCAAAGTGGTTTGATTTTCAGAATTTAAGTGAGTTTCTTATTTTTTTAAAATTTTGCTTTTTTATTTCATTGGTCGTAAAGGGAGGAGAACATTTGTTTCATTTGAATCTAAGTTTTAACTTTTCTTTAATCATAAAAAAACGCCTTGTTTAAGGCGTTTTTTTATGGGTCGAGCTATTTCTGATATTCAACAGAACTAAAGTTTAATGTAGCTTAGATTGAATAAGTTTAGAAAACCAAAGTTCCTCTTTAAGTGAATCAAAGGCACGATGATTTTTTAAAGTTTCCAAATCGAAGTCGGCAGTTTTACTGTATTTGGCCAGCCAATGACGTGTTAATGCCAGTTCTTTCTTTTCCGCACAACTATGTGCAAGTGACAGTAAGATGTCACCACGATTATGCGAAGTAAGCGGTTTTAAAATCTGCTGAGCGATTAAAGTCAGATGCTTTTCTTGGGTAATGTCATAATACTGCAAATAGGCTTGAGCTAAAGCGAGCGATAAATCTAAATAAAGTGACATAGGAATTTCTTCGTATTCAACACGCGCCTGTTCGAGTAGAACAATACCTTCTTGTAAAAAGTGAATTTGTTCTTGGCGAACTTGGCTAAATTTAACCAATTCAAATCTTAAATTAGCGCGCTCCAAGGCAAGTTCAGGCGTATTGTTTTCTAAATACAACTGATCTGTCTCACCAATACGAGCGACAATTTGTTGAGTATTTTTTAACATGAGCCTATACCTTAGTGATCAGTGCAGAGTATATCGGGATTGATTCTAAAATTTAAAGGATAAACACAATCTCATATTTAAGACACGCTATAACTAGGTTGTTATTTTAGCGAATACGTCTAACTTCAATTAGAACAGTCCGTCACTTTGTCTAAGCCATGCTGTGATGGATAAGCGTTGTTGCTTTGACAAAAGCACCTCATGTAAAAGATCACTTTGAAACAATGCAATACGATTGGGTTTTGGCTGAATGGTATGCCAATGGTCATTTTTATCTTGTAAGCGTAATTCACCACCCCAGTCATCTTGCCAATCTTCATGGAGATAATAGACTGAAGAAATGATTCGACCATTTTTGCCTTGTGGGTTGTCTCGATGTAAAGCATAAAATTCACCTGCGTTATAACATGCAAAATGAGCTTCAACTTCTTTAATCCCGAGATAAAAAGCACGGTTAAATTGTTGAGACAAGGCTTCAAGTGATTGAATATGGTATTGAGCCATCTTTAAATCGTCATTGATCCACAAAATATGATCACTACGAATATTGCTAACAATACCGTTTTGAATGGCTGCTTCACGAAATTGATTTAGATTTGAATAGCATTCATCGATTAAATCTTGAACATAATTTTGTGGATAGGCATGATCTAAAATACTAAATCCCTGATGATCAAAATCTTCAATGATTTGATCGATATCCCATGTATTTGGCAGAGAAAAACTGTTCATAAAAGCCATCAATTTAAATACAAAATTATTCATGTCTATCTTAGAGCATTCGATGGACAGTGAAGAATATTTTTTTCGTGCTAAAATACCGATTGAACTTAGGAATTAATCTGAACATGAATTACCGTCACCATTTCCATGCAGGCAACTTTGCCGATGTCATGAAACATGTGTTATTGCTTCAACTTTTGACACGTTTAAACGCTAAAGATAAACCTTATCGCTATGTAGATACACATGGTGGTGCAGGTAAATATGATCTCTCTACATCTGCAGCGCAAAAGTCTGGTGAATTTTTAAACGGTATTCATCGTTTGGTAAAGCTTGACGATTCAATTATCCGTAATGCGCCTGAAGGTGTAAAACAATATCTAAAAGTCGTTCAGGATATGCGTGAGGCTTCTGGTAAAGGTGCTTACCCAGGTTCTCCGTGGTTCGCACTTGAAGGGATGCGAGATATTGATAAAGCGACTATTTTTGAAATGCAAAAAGATGTATTTCAGCAGTTGTATATGAATATTCGTGATCGCCGTGCAGGTCTGCATGAGCGTGATGCGTATGAAGGTTTATTGGGTGTGATTCCACCAAAAGAAAAACGTGGTTTGGTGATGATCGATCCGCCTTATGAATTAGAACGTAAGGATTTCCCACAACTCGTTGAATTGCTTTATGCAGCTCATAAAAAATGGCCGACAGGTTGTTTTGCCGTGTGGTACCCAATTAAAGATCGTGCCATGATTGATCGTTTTGAAAAGAAAATGATGAAAACAGGCATTCGCCGTCAGTTGGTTTGTGAAATTTGCGTATGGCCAGATGACACCCCAGTTGGCTTAAATGGTTGTGCTTTGCTGGTGATCAATCCACCTTGGAAGTTCTCACAAGATGCGGATGAAGCATTGCAATGGTTATTCCCGCATTTACGTATGACTGAAAATGGTGGTCATGCTGCCGTGCGCTGGTTAGTCGGCGAATAAATTTTAAACATTCTTTAAGGTTACAGTTAGGATAGACGACAATGACAAATATAAATAAGCCTGAAAGCGACTCTTCCAAGCGTGAAATTCCATTTGATGGAATCACGTTTGAAGTTGAAGAAGAGGAGCATACCCAAGAAGGGCAAAAGGTTAAACGTCGTGGAATCTACCTGTGGCCAAACCTGATTACAACCGCTGCGTTGTTGTCAGGTTTCTACTCGATAATCGCGAGTATGAATGGTGATTTTGTTCAAGCCATTTACGCAATTTTTCTTGCTGCGCTTTTAGATGGCTTGGATGGGCGAGTGGCTCGTGCCATTGGAGCTCAAAGTGCTTTTGGTGAACAGTACGACTCACTTTCTGATTTGCTGGCTTTCGGTGTTGCACCTGCGATTTTAATGTATAGCTGGAGTTTGCATGATCTCGGTCGAATTGGATTGGCATGTTGTTTTGTTTATACCGCGTGTGCGGCATTCCGTTTAGCCCGTTTTAATGTGCAAATTGGTGTGGTCGATAAGCGTTACTTTATTGGTGTTGCAAGTCCTTTGGCTGCGATCATGATTATTTCAATGGTTTGGGTGGGACGAGATTTTCCAGAAATTTTTGATTTACGTGAAACAGGTATTCAAGTCATCAATGCTGTACTCATTGTTGCAGTTGGACTGTTGATGATTTCAAACATTAAGTACTATTCTTTTAAGACAGTAGATCGTAAGCGTGTACCGTTTGCCGTACTGCCCATTATTGTCTTTATATTTGCCGCCATCACTTACAACATTCCAGTTGGAATTTTAGTGCTTTCGATTGCTTATGCATTATCTGGTTTTGTGACTACATTTATGGCGCGGAAAAATTCCGCATAGAGAAAATTATTATAAAAGGAGCTTGAGATGCAGTTGTTAATGAATTTAGTCGATGAATCCAAACAACAGAATCAAGCTCAGTTTCCCTTAAAGCTTGATTACCACGGACCTAAAGGTCGTTATAAAATTATTCATCAAGGATTGATGATTCCTGGTTTACCTGCACCGCTTCATTATTTTAATTTTTTGACCATTATTGGTCAGCCTAATATCCCCATGATTCGTAATCCATACGCAATCAAAACCTATCCTTTAGATAGCGTTTCGTTAATCACCAGTGTCAGCCCACATATGGTCGGACATTTTCATGGTTATTCTATTCAAGATGATTGTGAGATTAGATCAAATGAATTCAGCTTTGGTTCAAAAGAGAGATTAACTGGAGCGATTCCACATTTTAATTTGACACGTGAAGATAATGAGCTATCAGTCAATTTGGAGATCGAAACCTACCCCATCATTTCGCATTTCACCAAGTTGAAGCTGGGTCTATTTGATCATTGGTCATTATTGTGTAGATGTCAGGGTGAAATTAACTATAAAGGTGAGCGATATATTATTGATCAACTCGGTTCATTCGAGTTTGCAAGAGCGATTAATATTCCCTATCTACCTTTGAATTTTTTCACTTATCAAATTATTAACTTAGACAACCGTAAACAACTTTTACTTGCTCAAATTAGAAATAGCTTCAATCAAATTGTTCAATCGCGTATGTATTTGAGAGATTTAAGCGCGGGTACATCAGAAATGTTTGATGAAAATGTTCATTTCAAGGTTCTACGTGTATATCCAAAGGTAAAAACCCCGAATGGACATGAAATGTATTTACCACGTGAATTTGAATGGAATTTAAAAACAGACGGCAAAACAATTAGAGTCATCGGTGAGAGCCGAGGGGATTACAAATTTGGCTTAGCTGCAGGTTATGTAGGCAGTTATTGCTATACAGTTGAGATCGATGGATATAGTGAAAGTGGTAAATCCGCCTATTGTGAATACATCGATTGTCGGTCACTCAAGTGGCAAGAGCAGCATCAAGATCAAAACGTTAGACAAGAATTAGCAAATCCTATGCCATGTACACTCAAAAAATAAGCATGAATACTAGGAAAAGTAGAATTTTGATTATTAAATAAGCATTCGTGATGTTTTTTATAAAATATTTAAAAATAGGGGTTGTGCCTGATCTGAAATGCTGTAGAATGCACATCCATCGGCGGTGATGAAGATTAAAACTTCTGATAAAACAGTAACTTAGTTAAAATGATTAAGTTGGGTTTTAGAAAGAAAGTTTAAAATAATTTGAAATTGCAGTTGACTATTTATCGAAAGAGAGTAGTATAGCCGACCTAGCTTGCTGGTGACGAACCAACAAGAAGATCATTAAGAGATTATGAAGAACAACTTGTGTGGATTTTTACTGATTGATTGATCGAAATTATTTTCATTGATTGATGGTAAAAATGACTCGAAGTTTATTTGAGAAATATTTGTCAGAAGATTGATGAGCCAAGATTGGTGCCCTATAGGCACTAAGCAATATTAAACTGAAGAGTTTGATCATGGCTCAGATTGAACGCTGGCGGCA